>NZ_RZPL01000906.1:0-1956 GCF_004022805.1 Mesorhizobium sp. M7A.F.Ca.CA.002.04.1.1
CGCCCAATCATCCCGGAGATCCGCCTTGCAGAAACGTCGTCTCGGTCGCACCGACTTGTCCATCGCGCCGCTGGTTCTGGGCGGCAACGTCTTCGGCTGGACTGCCGACGAGAAAACCTCGTTCGACCTGCTCGACCGCTTCGTCGGCGCCGGCCTCAACGCCATCGATACGGCGGACGCCTATTCGCGCTGGGTTCCAGGCCACAAGGGCGGCGAATCGGAAACCATCATCGGTAAATGGATGAAAGACCGTGGCAATCGCGACAAGGTCGTGGTGATCACCAAGGTCGGTTCGGATATGGGACAGGGGCACAAGGACCTGTCCGCCGCCTACATCGAAAAGGCCGTCGACGCATCGTTGAAGCGGCTGCAGACCGAATTCATCGATCTCTATCTGTCGCATTGGCCGGATCCTGCGACGCCCTATGAGGAAACGCTTGGCGCCTACGAGAAGCTGCTCGCCAAGGGCAAGATTCGCTATGCCGGGTGCTCTAACCTCGACGCCGGCCAGTTGCGTGCGGCACTCGATGTGGCGAGCCTGCGCAGTCTGCCGCGCTACGAGGTGCTGCAGCCGGAATACAATCTCTACGATCGCTCATCCTTTGACGGGCCGTTGCGCGATCTGTGCGTGGCCGAGGACATCGGCGTCATCACCTATTTCAGCCTGGCCAAAGGTTTCCTCAGCGGCAAATACCGCAGCGAGGCCGATCTCGGCCAAAGCCCGCGTGGCGGCGGCGTGAAGGACTATCTCAATGGGCGCGGCATGCGCATCCTTGCGGCACTCGACGCGGTGTCATCAAGGCATTCGGCCAAGCAGGCGGAAGTCGCGCTTGCCTGGGTGATCGCTCGGCCGGGCGTCACCGCGCCGATAGCCAGCGCCACCAAGCCCGAGCAGATGGACAGCCTGATCAAGGCGGCGTCGCTGAAGCTGAGCGCCGCCGACATGGCCGAACTCGACAGGGCGAGCGACTGAAGTTTCGGCGGCCGCTCCTCGCACGAACGTCCAAGACGACCCTCTTGTCTTGCCATAGCCTCCTTCGCACGGGGCAAGACAGAGGGTGAGATGACTGAGCCGCTTCTTTTGCAGCCGGATCTTTGGCGCCAGTTGTGCGCGCTCGTGCTTGCCTCCGCCGTCGTCATGGGCAGCCCGGGGCCGGCAACGATAAGCGTCACCGCCGTTGGTGCCGCCTTCGGTTTGCGCCATTCCCTGGGCTATGCCTGGGGAATCATCCTGGGCACGATCGCCGTGCTTTTGGTTGTCGCGACCGGGGTCATGGCAGTGCTCACCTCGATGCCGAAGCTGGCGCCGTTGCTGGCTTTGGCCTCCGCGGCCTACATCCTCTATCTCGCCTTCAAGATCGCTACGGCGCCGCCGCTGGCCGCCCGCGCCGCCGAGACTTCGCGTCCCACATGGCTGGCTGGATTTCTTCTCGCGGTCGCCAATCCAAAGGCCTATGTGGCGATCGCCGCCGTGTTCGCCGGTGCTTCGTCCAAACAGGGCGCCACTGAGCCTGGTCTATGGCTGAAGCTGGCGGTTCTCGCCCTGATGATCGTTGCCATCCACGCTCTGTGGCTTGTCGCGGGGGCTGGGTTCGCGCGCTTCCTGCGCCGGCCGGCGGCCTCGCGGATCATCAATCTGATCTTTGCCGTGACGCTGGTGTTGACCACCGCGCTGGCGGTGTTCGGCTGAGAACTGCCGGCCGGAGACTTCCGGTTCAGACTTTGGTTCTTGCGGCGTTGTCCAGCTCTTGCAGCCTTTTCACCGCTGTCGGCGGCAAGGCAGGCGGGTTCGGGCCGCGCGCCGCATCCATCAGGAACTGGTCGCAGGCAGCTTCGGTCTCGCCGATCAGCCGGGCCATGAATTCGTCCTTGCTCAGTCCCGGTGGAATCGGCGGCAGGAAACGCGCCTTGATGGTGCCGGGATAGCGCAGGAATTTGCGGCGCGGCCAATAGAGG
>NZ_RZPL01000907.1:0-1952 GCF_004022805.1 Mesorhizobium sp. M7A.F.Ca.CA.002.04.1.1
GGAATTTCATTGTCATTCGCGATGCCGGACGACGAGCGGAGGTGCGCGACCTGTTCCTGGCCGCGCGCGAGCAGGAACTGCCGGCGATCGAGGCGGAAAAACAGGCGCTGTACCGCAAGCTCAAGCTGGAAGGCATCTGCGAGAGCGCGCTCAACATCTGCATCACTTGCGACCGGCAGCGCTCGAAGGGTTCGCCGCTGGGACGCTGGCACAATCCGGAGATGGATCTCTACAGCACCGTCTGCGCGGTGCAGAATTTCTGGCTGGCCGCGCGTGCCGAGGGCGTTGGCGTCGGCTGGGTGAGCATCATCGAGGCTGAGGCGCTGAAGCGGCTGTTGGCCATTCCGGATCACGTAACGCCAATCGCCTATCTCTGCGTCGGCCGTGTTTCCGAGTTCGCTTCCAAACCGGACCTTGAAACGCATGGTTGGGGACGGCGGCTGCCGCTGCCGGAACTGATCATGAGCGAGACGTTTTCCGGGCAAGGCGAGACACAGCTCAAGTCCACCGTGGCGCGCCTCAACACCGTTTCTGCCTCACCAGACACCACCTGCCCGGCCGATCAGGGTGTGGCGCCGGCCGTACCCCAGCGCGAACCGCCGAAGGAGGCGAGCGCCTTGTCCTTGAGCTCCCTGAACTTCGACGACGCCTCGGCCAACCGGGCGTCCCAGGCCGGATCCGGCACCTGGCCCGCGATGGTCTTGAAATAGACCTGCATCAGGCAAGCGATGGCGAAAGGCTCGATGAAGGCCGCCTTGAATGCCCAGGCGAAGACGATGGCGAGCACGAAGGCCCAGCCGGCGAGCTGGCCGGGCATCAGGAACAGAATGGCGCCGGCAGGCGCCAGCATCATCAGAAAGATGACGAACGACACGCCCCACATGATGACCGCCAGCCAGACGGCGTTCTTGACCATGACCTTGCCGTTCTGGGCATAGAGCACGACGCCTTGGCGCGCCGTCTCGAAGGGTGAGGCTGAATTGATGCGGATGTTGTAACCGAGGATGATCTCGTCGACATAGGTCAGCGACAGGCGGATCACCGTGTTGATGAAGGAGACCAGGCCGCTCAGGCCCGGTATCGGCAGGAAGGCGGCGATACCGCCGAGCAGGCCGGTGATGGCGCGGATGGCACCCTTGACGAGCTGGTCGACGACGAAAAGGATATTGGCCTCGGCAAAACGCTGGGTGACGACATCCCTGGCGTAGGCGATCTGGTCCTGACCGCCGGGAATGTCGCGGCCGTCGATCAGATGAACCATGACGGCGATGTGGCCGGCCTTGACGATATAGAGGATGTATTCGCGGATCCAGTAGACCGCGATCGAGACGATGCCAAACCCGACCACGCCGCCCCACAGGGCAAAGGACATGGGCCCGTCGGGATCGGTGGAGATATGGCCGACGCCATAGCCGACCGAGGCACCGGTGCCGGTCGCCATGATGTAGGCCAGCGTGATGCCGAAATAGACGATCATACGAAAGACGATGAACGGCCAGGTCCGCATCATGATGGACACCGACCGGCCGATCTCGAAATCCCACATGTGCCCCTCCGCCTCAGAGATGGTGGAAGAGGATGAACTCAACCCGGCGATTGTCAATTGCCGGCCCTGGCACCACAGGGCGACGAATTCTGGGCAACGGTTTTCTTTCGCAGCCTTTCGCCGGCGCATTGTCTGACGGAGCATCAAACGAAAAACCCGCCTGTGCGGCGGGTCACCGGCGCAAATCAGCACCATGGACGAATATGTACCTTAGCTGAGGGCAGGTGTCAAGAAAAAATTCCTATCGGGAACAGCTGCCGGCACGAAAAGCTCCGGTGGGAACTTCAATTCGACTGCGGATCCGGCTTCTTGAGCAGGCCTTCGAGCAGTTGCTTGAACGCCGTCACCACCTTCTTGGACGTCGCTTCGGGGTCGTCCGAATTGGCGATCCGTTGCGCTGCCTGGC
>NZ_RZPL01000908.1:0-1944 GCF_004022805.1 Mesorhizobium sp. M7A.F.Ca.CA.002.04.1.1
GGCTACCGCACCTGGAAAGGCGATCTGTCGACCGACTATTCGATCCTGCAGGGCGGGCTCGAACGCTTCGTCAAATGGGACAAGCCCGACTTCCGTGGCAAGGCGGCACTGCTGAACGAAAAGCAGCAAGGCGTGAAGAAGCGCTTCGTCACGCTGGTGGTGGAAAACCCCGGCGATTGCGACGCTCCGTCAGTTTCTACACTCTGGCATGACGGCAAGATCGTCGGCGAGACGACGTCCGGCGGCTGGGGCCATCGCATCGACAAGTCGATCGCGCTCGGCATGCTGCGCGCCGACCTGGCCAAACCAGGTACATCAGTCGAGGTCGAAATCTTCGGTGACCGCTTTCAGGCAATCGTGCAGAAGGATGAACCGCTGTGGGATCCGAAGAACGAAAGGCTGCGCGCATGAAGAAAATCATCCTCACCGATGGCGGCATGGGCCAGGAACTGGTCCGCCGCAGCCAATCCGAGCCGACGCCGCTATGGTCGGCCAGGGTGCTGATCGACGAACCGGATCTGGTGCGCGACCTGCACGCGGAATTCATCCGTGCCGGCGCACGTGTCATCACCATCAACACCTATTCTGCGACACCCGAACGCCTGGCGCGCGAAGGTGCGGAAGACCTATTCAAGCCATTGCAGAAGCGCGGCATCGAATTGGCCAGGCAGGCCCGCGACGAGGCCGGCGATGCAGCCATCGCCGGTTGCCTGTCGCCGCTTTTCGGCAGCTATGCACCGGCACTGACCATTTCCTTCGAGGAGACGCTCGAGATTTACCGCCGCATCGTTGCCGAGCAGGCCGATGGCGTCGACCTGTTCCTGTGTGAAACCATGGCGTCGGCGGACGAAGCCCGCGCAGCGGTGACCGCTGCATCGGAAAGCGGCAAGCCGGTATGGGTATCGTGGACGCTGGCTGACCACGGCAAGCCGCGGCTGCGCAGCGGCGAAGCCATTGCCACCGCGGCAAGCGCGCTCGACGGCCTGGCAGTCGCAGCGCGGCTGGTCAATTGCTGCCGGCCGGAAGCAATCGCCGCGGCTTTGCCTGAACTGATCGGCCTCGGCGGCCCGGTCGGCGCATATGCCAATGGCTTCACGTCAACCGAAGCACTTAAGCACGGCGGCACCGTCGATGTGCTGCACGCTCGTCACGACCTTGGCCCGGATGCCTATGCAGACCAGGCGATCGGCTGGGTGGAGGCTGGCGCAAGCATCGTTGGCGGCTGCTGCGAAGTCGGACCACCGCACATCGCCGCCCTGCGCGACCGGCTCGAACAGGCCGGCTACGAAATTTCGGGAGTTTTGCATGCCTAGACCATCATCGCGCATTTCCGGCATCGTGCCTTCGGGCAAGGACGGCTGGGAAGTCCATTTCGCCGCCTGGACGCGCAAGGAGGCCGGCGAAGACATCATCATGCTGTCGGTTGGCGACCATGATTTCGACACGCCTTCGCAGACCATTGAAGCCTGTGTGACCGCGGTTCGCGGCAGCAATCATCACTACACCCCGCTTCCCGGCTTGCCGCGCCTGCGCAAGGCGATGGCCGCAGCCTCGAGCGCCTGCACCGGCGTCGAGACATCGCCGGATCAGGTGATCGCCACGCCGGGCGGCCAGGCCGCACTCTACGCGGCCGTGCAGGGCGTGCTCGACCAGGGCGATCACGCCATCGTCGTGGCACCCTATTATGCCACCTATCCCAACACGTTCAGCGCCGCTGGCGCTGATTTCACCGTCGTCGAGACACCGGCCGAGGATGGCTTCCAGCCGCGAGCCGACATGATCCGCGCGGCAATCCGGCCGAACACGCGCGCCATCCTGATCAACACGCCGAACAATCCGACCGGTGCGGTCTATTCGCGCGAGCGGCTGGAACAGTTGGCAGAAGTCTGCCGGGAGCACGACCTCTGGCTGCTGTCGGACGAAGTCTACTGGACGCTCGGCGGC
>NZ_RZPL01000909.1:0-1943 GCF_004022805.1 Mesorhizobium sp. M7A.F.Ca.CA.002.04.1.1
GCCCGGCAAGCGTGCCCGCGTCGACGCGCTCGGCTACATGCCGCGCGGCTATATCGGCGCCATCAGCGCGGTCGACGCGCAGGAGGCTTTCGATGCCGGCGCTTTCGCGGTCACCGTCGCCGAACAGGGCGGCGGCTCGGTGGCGCTGCAATATGACGGCACCAGAACGGTGCTGAAGAAAGTGCCGCTCAAGAACGTCGCCGGCAAGACCCGCCACATGCCTGACGATTTCATGAAGCCCGACGTCAATCAGCTGTCGGATGCCGGCATGGCCTATCTCAAGCGGCTGGTGCCGGAAAAGTACAAGGTCGGGAAGCCCTTCGTCTGATGCCGGGCTCACACCTGATGCCCGGCTCACTTCGTATGCCGGACTCACACTTGATGCCGAGCTGGTTCAGCAGGAGCGTGGTCGACGGCAAGACGACGATGCTGACCGAGCCCTTCGTGCATGCCTATGTTCGGGCCAATATCTGGCATCTGCGCGGTCGCGATGCCGACCTGCTCGTCGACACCGGTATGGGCATCTGTCCGCTGGCGCCGCAGATCGAGACGCCGCAGGGCAAGCCGTTGCTGGTCGTTGCCACCCACATCCATCTCGACCACGTCGGCTCGCTGCATGAATTCCCGTTGCGGGCCGGGCCAAGAATGAGCGCGGCTCGGTTCGAGACCATGGATGAGGCCGCGACTTACGCCTACATGTTCCACGACCTCGAGGGTGCCGTCTCGAAACTGCCGGCGTCCGGATGGAAGTCGGCCGACTACAGGATCCCGCCCGCGCCGTTGACGCGAACCCTGGACGAGGGCGATGTCGTCGATCTTGGCGACCGGCAATTTCGCGTGCTGCATTTGCCGGGCCATTCACCGGATTCGATCGCGCTGTTCGACGAGGCCGACGGACTGTTCTTCAGCGGCGATGCCATCTACGACGCCATGCTGATAGACGACCTGCCGGATTCCGACCCGGCCGCCTATATCAGTACGATGCGGCGCCTGCTCGACCTGCCGATCCGTATCGGTCATGGAGGACACGGACCGAGCTTCGACGGCAAGCGCATGCGCGAGATTGCTACGGCCTATCTCGGACGAATCGCCGGTGGCTGAGGCTCCAGCGAGGCAGCAAGGCGCGACCCGACGACTTTGTGACCCTGCCGCCGTGCGGATATTAAATCTTCGTAAGGTCGCCCGAAAACCCTAAATCGGGCCAATCCGCGCCCTAGATGCAAGGCCGTCGATCCGGTTGGCTGCCATGTAGGCGAGACGGGCAATTGCAACCTCGACACGCCGATGACCGATTTCCCGCATGGGAGGCCACGGCGCTGGATCAACTCTCGCCCGGACAAACGACCATGTCAGATATCCTTCGTAGGCATCGCGTCGCGGCCTTGCTGGGCGCTGCGCTGATCATATCCCCCTTCGTCATGTCTTTCGCCCAAAGCGCGGGCAACACCGTTCCGACGACCCAGACACCTGTTGCCGGCATCACTGCGCCCAATGGCTCGTTCGCACCCATCGTTGCCGCCGACAAGCCGGCGGTGGTGACGGTCACCACGGTCATGAAGGCACAGCCTGAAACGATGAGCGATGCCTCTCCTTTCGACGGCGGCTCGCCTTTCGACGACTATTTCCGCCAGTTCTTCGGTGACCAGGGCATGCCGACGCCCAAGACGCCGCCGCAACAGCAACCGCAGCGCGCCGAGGCGCTGGGTTCCGGCTTCATCGTCGCCTCCGACGGCACCATCGTCACCAACAATCACGTCATCGATGGGGCCTCTTCGATCAAGGTGACGCTCGACGACGGCACCGAACTTCCGGCCAAGCTCATCGGCCGCGATGCCAAGAACGATCTCGCCGTGCTGAAGATCAAGTCGGACAAACCCCTGCCGACCGTCAAATGGGGCGATTCCGACAAGCTTATGCCAGGCGACCAGGTGCTGGCCTTCGGC
>NZ_RZPL01000090.1:0-11618 GCF_004022805.1 Mesorhizobium sp. M7A.F.Ca.CA.002.04.1.1
ATGGCGGGCGCATGTCGCTGACCGACACCTTCATCATCGCCGGCCAGACGATGATCTCCAGCGGTTTTGGCGCCTCGGTCGGGCTGGAAGCCGGCTACACGCAGGTTGGCTCCGGGCTGGCATCGCGGCTGGCGGGCATCTTCAGGCTGCGCCGCAACGATGTCCGTATCCTGGTCGGCTGTGGTGCGGCCGGCGCCATCGCCGCTGCCTTCGATGCACCGCTGACCGGCGCCTTCTACGGCTTCGAATTGGTCATCGGCATCTACTCGGTCGCCAATGTCGCGCCTGTCATGACCGCCGCGATCTCAGCCTCGCTGACCGCTGAAATGTTCGGCGGGGTGCCTTTCCCGCTCGAGCTTTCGGGTCTGCCGGCGCTCACCGCCAGCCAGTATGTGCCGTTCCTGCTGCTCGGGCTGCTCGGCGGTGCCGCCTCGATCGCCATCATGCATCTGGTGACGCTGATCGAGCGCGGTTTCGCCAGGCTGTCGATCGATGCGTCGCTGCGCCCCGTCATTGGCGGCGTCATCGTTGGCTTGTTGGGGCTGATCACGCCGCAGGTGCTGTCCAGCGGCCATGGCGCGCTGCATCGCGAATTCTCGATGAATTACGGGCTGGCCGTGGTGGCCAGCGTCTTCGTGCTCAAGCTGGCGGCGTCGGCGGTCTCGCTGGGATCGGGTTTTCGCGGCGGGCTGTTCTTTGCCTCGCTGTTCCTCGGCGCGCTGCTCGGCAAGGCGTTCGCGGATGTGATGCTTGTTATTTCTCCGGCAACCGGCATCGACCCTGCCGTCGCCGCCGTCGTCGGCATGACGTCGCTCGCCGTCGGTGTCGTCGGCGGTCCGCTGACGATGACCTTCCTGGCGCTGGAATCGACCCGCGACCTGACGTTGACCGGCGTCGTGCTGGCCGCCTCGATCATGTCGGCCATCCTGGTGCGCGAAACCTTCGGCTACTCGTTCTCGACATGGCGCTTCCATCTGCGCGGCGAGACCATCCGCAGCGCCCACGATGTCGGCTGGATGCGCAGCCTCACAGTCGGCTCGATGATGCGCAAGGACATCAAGACCATCTATGCCTCGACGACGCTGGCAGCCTTCCGCAAGGAGGTGCCGCTCGGCTCTGCCCAGCGCGTCATCGCCGTCGATGCGGGCGACCACTATGTCGGCGTGCTGATCGTGGCCGAACTGCACAGCGATCCGTCCGATGGCGAGGTGCCGGTGCGCGATCTCGCCAAATACAAGGACGCGGTGCTGGTGCCGAGCATGAACGTGCAGGCCGCCGCGGAAACATTCCAGCGGGCGGGCGCCGAAGAACTCGCCGTGGTCGAGGATTTCACCGACCACATCGTGCTGGGCCTGTTGACCGAAGGCCATTTGATGCGGCGCTATGCCGAGGAACTCGACAAGGCGCGCCGGGACCTGTCGGGCGAGGGGTAGAGGGCAAGAGGGGTTACGGGCTTAATGCTCGATCGGCCCCTTGGCCATCACAAGCGCCGTGCCGGCGGTGGTCGGGCGCTCGATCATGCGTCGTACGCGGGGCGGTTCGTCGCCGCTGTGCAGGGCCCGCACGCGTTCGCCGATGACGGCGTCGGCATGGGTGATGCGTCCATTGTGCCTGATATACTCGATCCAGGTCGGCGTGTGATAATGCTCGATCCATACGGTGGGATTCTCGAGATCGCGCGCCAGCGTCCAGTTGCGGGCGCCGTCACGGCGGCGGATGCGGCCGCGTTCGGCCATGATGGCGAGGAACTCCGGTTCGTCCTCGTGGCGGATCACATATTCGATCATGATGGCGATGGGACCACTGCGCGGCTTCAGGTCAAGCGCCAAATGCGGTTCCTTGAAGCGATTGAGCGGGTCGAGGTTGAGCACCTGCTGTTGCGGCAGCGGGAGCAAAAGACCGATGGCGCCGCCGGCCAGCATGGCGATGCTGGCGGCGATCAGCGCGGTTTCGGCGCCATGCGCGTCGGCGACGACGCCCCAGATCCAGCTGCCGAGCGCGATGCCGCCGAAGGTCGCGGTCTGGTAGACCGACAGCACCCGGCCGACCACCCAGCGCGGCGTCGCCATCTGCACCGTGACGTTGAAATGCGAAAGCGCGATCACCCAGCAGGCACCGCCGACAAGCAGGCCGAGCGATGTCTGCCAGGCATGCTGGCTGACGGCGGCATTGAAGGCGCAGACGGCGAAGCCGGCGAACGCACAGCGCACCATCGTCTCGCTGGAGAGCAACTGCCGCAGCCTGACGCTGATCAAGGCGCCGCCGACCGCGCCGATGCCGAAGGCGCCGAGCATGATGCCATAGGTAAGCGCATCGCCCTTGACGACGTCGCGCGCCACCAGAGGCAGCAACGCAAGCACAGCGCCTGCACTGAAGCCGAACGCAGCACCCCTGACCAGCACCTTGCCGATATTGGGCGACATGGCGACATAGCGCAGGCCGGCGCCCATGGCGGCCCCCAGCGACTCGCGCGGCAAGGTCGATACCGGCACGTTCGGCTTCCAGCGCGCCAGCACGACGATCAGGCCGATATAGCTCACCGCGTTCGCCGCGAAGGCGGCTGCCGCACCGGCGGCGGCGACGATGATGCCGCCGATCGCCGGACCGACGCTGCGCGTCAGGTTAAAGCCCATCGAATTGAGGGCGACGGCCGCCGGCACCTTGTTGCGGGGAACGATATCGCCGACGGAGGCTTGCCATGATGGGCTGTTGAGCGCGGTGCCGCTGTCGATCAGGAAGGTGAAGGCAAGCAGCGTCCATGGCGTGATCAGGCCCGAATAGGTGAACAGGGTCAGAAGCACCGACACCACCAGCATGAAGGTCTGGGCGACCAGCATCACCTTGCGCCGGTCGAAACTGTCGGCGATGGCGCCGGCGACCAACGCAAACAGCATGATCGGCAAGGTGGTCGAAGCCTGGACAAGGGCCACCTGATAGGGCGAGGTGGCGATCGTGGTCATCATCCAGGCGGCGCCGACACCCTGGATCAGGCCACCGAAATTCGAGACGAGACTTGCGCCCCACACGGCGCGGAAAATGCCGTGCCGGAAGGGCGCCAGCGCCGAGACGCTCTCGCTGTCCGGCTTGTCGTCAATCATTTGGGATTCCTGCCATGTCGTGCCTGCCCGTCAGACAATCCGTTTGCGCAGACCGTTTGCCGAAAGTAGGGCATGGCGCCGCAAAGGGCAAAAAAGCTCATGGTCCAACAATGGGATAGAGGCGGTCCAGGCCTTGTCTGCCGTGCGTGCGGAGGCGCCAAGGGGATCGGCGGCGTCTGTCTTCGGACAATTACGAACGGCATGCCGCGGCACGCCTTCCCAAAACAGGTTAGAACCCGTTCTGGATGCGCTCGAAGATGACGTTGGTGAAGGCCGATATCTGGCTGCCGATGAAGGGGCCGGTCAGCGCCACCACCAGCATGATGGCGACGATCTTCGGCACGAAGGTCAAGGTGATTTCCTGCACCTGGGTCAGCGCCTGGATGAGGGCGATGCCGATGCCGACCACCATGGCGACCAGCACCACCGGAGCGGACGCGACGAGCACCGTCCATACCGCGTACTGGACGATGTCGAGAGCGTCGGCCTCATTCATGGGACTGGCTCTCTGTCGAAAGCGTCAGCTTGCCGCCTTGACCGAAACTCCCGGACCGACCGCGACTTCGGTGCCGTTCTGCAGCACGGCGATGAGACCGTTGCTGGCGAGGCGCACCGAAGCCACGGTGCCCGTCGTCAGGCCGTCGGCGGAGGTTATCGAGCGCCCGATCAGTGCGTCGGCCTGCGACAGCGCCGAGGACTGCATGATCTGATTGAGCTTGGTGTTGGTCTGCACCGATTGCTCGACCTGCGAGAAGGTGGCGAGCTGGGCGACATACTGCGTCGAATCCATCGGCTTGGTCGGATCCTGGTTCTTCATCTCGGCGATCAGAAGCTTCAGGAAGGACTGGTAGTCGACTGCTGTCTTCGAGGTGGACGCGGTGGCCTGATTGGCGCCGGTCGGAATCGTCGTCGTCATGTCCACGTTCATCAGTATCGTGCTCCCACAGCCAACGGGCGCTCGGCACCCGAAACATCGTCATTCCCACCCAGCGCGCGGCGTTCGAGCGGATAAAGTGCGCGGATCGCCTTCAGCGCTTCGTAGATATGGTCCTCGCCGACCATGCGGTCGATCTGTTTCAGCGCGCTGCAGATCTGGCCGTCCTCGAAGCTTGCCAGAAGCAGCGGCAGCGAACGACGGAACATCTCGCGTGCGGCGGCGGCGCCGGCCGGGTTCATCAGCATGACCTGCAGGATGAAATAAAGCTGCTTGAGCGGTGTCGAGGCATCTTCGGCCTGGATCACGTGGTTTTCGAGCAGGAACTGGACGTCGTTCATCAATTCGACGGTGACCTTGCGGTCGACCCGGATGACGGCGCCGTTGATGTAGATCTTTTCGTTCGGCTTCAGCGATATCTTCAGCGTGTTGGTCATTGAATGCCGTCCCTGATGATCTGGGACACCTCGATCAGCCCTTCGAAATTGTTGGTGCGGCCCTGACGGATGTCCTCCGCCTCGCGCAGCAGCCACAGGCCGATGGAAATGAGGTTGGCGCGCAGTTCCTTTGGCAGAGCGTTGTCGCTGGAGCCAAGATCCTCGACGAAGGCGGTCCAGACGCGGTTGGTGAAGTGAAGCGCCTCTATCGCCTCCATCGAACCGTGGCCGGCCACTGCTGCTGCCGCCAGCATGTCGATCGAGCGGGTCAGAAGCTCGCGCTCGCGGTCCTTCGCGTCGGCAACGGAGTTGCTCTGGATGTCGGCGTAAGAGAATTGGTACATCGTTGGGGCTCTACCGTTCCGTTAAGCGTTGTCAGGTCAGGTAATTCAACAGGCTGAGCTGCTGCAGGCGTGCGGTCAACGCGAAAGACGTTTCGATGTGCTGTGTCAGGTCCGCGACCCGTGTCGCGGCTTCGGCCGGATCGACAGCTTCCAGGTCGAGAATGTGCCGTTCGAAAAGGTCGACCTGCGTTTTCATCCGATCGTTGGCATCGGAAACCCGCTTCTGGACGATGCCGGTCTCGGATTGAAGCTGGCCAATGCCGCTCAGCGCTTCGCCAACCAATGTGGTGGAGCGGCTGACAACCGTATTCTTCGCCGCCTGGCTGATGTTGCTGGACATCAGGCTGCTGACCATGGCTGCCGCCATTGCGAGCTTCTGGATGCCGGCGCTGTTGGCGCTGGTCGACGTCGGTGTGGTTTCGTTGAGTGCGATGCGGCTGACGATCTGCTGGTCGGTGGCGTTCGACCAGTTGCCCTGCCAACCAGCGCCCGTGAACTGCGGGGCGACATCATTGGTGATGAAATCGTCCATCTGGGCAGCCGTGATGTCGGCCGCGAGCGGATCATCCTGGGTGAAGCCGAAATTGGCGACGAAAGCGGCGTCGAATGCCGCCTTGGCGGGGGAGCCGGCAGCTGTGAAGTCGTTGATTGGCTTGACGTCGGTGTTGGTGCCGGCGAACAGGTATTCGCCATTGACGCTGGTGTTGAGGATCGAGGTCAGCTGCTGGATGGTCGCCTTGCCGGAGGATTGGGTGAGGCTGTTGGACGAGTCGCTTGAGGAGGCGGTGGTCAGGGCGGACAGGAACGTCTGAGCGGCGGTCGAGAGTTGACCAAGCGAGGTCTGCGTCGAGGAGAGCCGGGCGCCGACCAGGCCGTTGGAATCGATGATGACGTTGAGCCGGTCAAGATCGCGCTGGAAAGTGACGGCCTGGGTGGTGCGCCCGCCGAGAGCCAGGCCGACGTCGGCGACCCTGCCCGTCGAGGATTCTTTCGTGGCTTTGACGAGTTCGGCCTGCATGCGCATCTGCTGGGAGCGCATGGCATTGGAGATTGCGGCCGAGGAGACTGAAGTCATGGAATTATCCCACCGCGTTGAGCAAGGCCGTCATCATGTCGTCGACGGTTTTCATCATCCGGGCCGATGCCTGGTAGGTGTGTTCGAGGTCGAGCAGCAGCGACATTTCCTGGTCGACATTGACCCCGGTCGCGTTGGACAGCGCCTCGGCGCTGCGCGACGCCAGTGCTTCCTTGGCGTCGGAGGCGGTCGAAGCCTGCTGGCGCACGCCCTCGAACCAGCCGATCGAACTGGCGGCGTAGTCGGACACGCTGGACGTTGCCGAAACCCCGGCGGCGGGGTCGAAAGTCATCGGCTGGTCGAGCCGGTCGCCATAGGCAACCAGAAGGGTGGAATAGGATGCGCCACCGCCCGTGTTGGCGACGTAGGCCGCACCGTTGGCTCCGCCGTCGCGCAGCAGCATCGGGTTGCCGCCGGTGCTCGGGTCCATCGCTGCATTGACGCTGATGGACGCGGCAAGGCCGTTGACCAGCGTGCCGGCGGCCGGCACGGCCGGCGCACCAGACCAGGTGAACAGGCCGGCGGCGTTGGCCATCGAGGGTGCGGTCTCGGCAAAGGCTGTGATCAGGCCACGCGCGGTCTCGTCGAGCTGGCTCTGCATGGTCGAGGCGACGCCGTCACGCAATTGCAGCAGGCCGGCAAGCGTGCCGCTGGCGCTGGTGTTGCCACCAGCTCCCGCCGAGATCGGCACATTGTCGATGTAGACGGCATTGCCGGCGGCACCCGCGGTATAGCCTGCCGACGCCGCGAAGGTGACCGTGCGCGGTATCGTCTCGAACAAGGTCGTGCCGTCGCCGGTGGTGATGACCATGTCATTGTCGCCTCGCGTGAAGGTCGACACCGGGACATAGTTCGAAATCTTCTTCAAAAGCGCATCGCGCTGGTCGAGCGCATCGGAAACGTCGGTGCCGGAACGGGTTCCGGACATGACGGCCGTGTTGGCATCCTGGAATTGGCCGAGCAGCGAGTTCAGGTCGTCGACGGCGGTGGCAATCTGACCGTCGGTCTGGGTGCGGAAATCCTGGACTGCCTTGGAGCCCTCATTGAGCGAGCGCACGACCTGTTTGGCGGCGTCGATGACGGAGGCGCCGAGGTTCTGATTCGACGGCGAGGTGGCGTAGAGCTGCAGCGCCTGCTGCAGGTTGGCGATCGCAGTCGAGGGCGAGGACGCATTGTCGACGCCATTGACCGCAACACCCAACTGATCCATGCCGTTGTAGAGAGCGTTCTGGCCGCTCCAGGCCGATAGCGCGGCGAGATTCTGGCGAAACAGAAGCTCGTTGGCTGCGCGCTGGATATCGACCGAGCGCGCACCCGGCGCCGTGCTGGTGACGACGGCCTGGCGCCGCGAATAGTCCGGGTTGGAGGCGTCGGCGACATTGCGCGAGACAACGCTGGTCTGTCGCGCGGTGTTCATAAGCGCCGACTGGGCGATACTCAATGCGGTAGACAGTGACATGCGGGTCTTTCGCGGGCGACGCCCGTCTTATCTCTTCAGGTTGACAAGGACGTCCATCAGATCGGAACCGGTCTGGAAGACTTTCGAATTGGCGGTGTAGCTGCGCTGTGCCGCGATCATGTTGGTCAGTTCTTCGGCGATATCGACGTTGGAATTCTCGAGCGCGCCGGAGATGATGGAGCCGAGCTTGCCTTCATTGGCAAAGCCGACACGAACCGCGCCGGACTCGGTGCCCTGCGAATAGACGTTGCCAGGCAGCGCCTTGAGCTGGTCCGGGCTCTG
Organism: Mesorhizobium sp. M7A.F.Ca.CA.002.04.1.1; assembly: GCF_004022805.1. Classification (NCBI taxonomy): domain Bacteria; kingdom Pseudomonadati; phylum Pseudomonadota; class Alphaproteobacteria; order Hyphomicrobiales; family Phyllobacteriaceae; genus Mesorhizobium; species Mesorhizobium sp. M7A.F.Ca.CA.002.04.1.1. The sequence goes on from NZ_RZPL01000090.1 coordinate 7,630, forward strand.
TACGTCGGCCAGCGGGATCTTGTAGAGCGGCTTGGTCGAGCCGTCCTTGTACTGGGCGTAGATGGTGCCGTCCTTGCTGATCTGGACCTTGTCGATGGTGCTCGGTGCGTTGCCGTTGACCTGGGCGTCGGAAACCGTGAAGCCGGTGCCAAGCTGGGTCAGCGCCGACAGATCGAGATTGAGGGTGGCGCCGTTCGGCACGGTAAATGAAACGTTGGTGGGCGTGCCGGTGAGCTTGCCGGTGGTGGTGTCGAAGGTCAGGTTGGCCGAGCCCAGCAAGCCGCCGGCGGTGTAGGGGAACGATGTTCCAGCGGTGGCCTTCGACTGATCGAAGACCGCCACCTGCCAGGTGCCGGCGCCGGTGTTGGTGAAGTAGACGTCGAGCAGCTTCTTGTTGCCGAGATTGTCGTAGGCGACCATGGAGGATTTCGACGTGTATTGCGCGGTCGCAGCGTTGGCGGCGGGCAGGTTGGCGGTCGCGACCGGGGTCGCACCCGCCGGCAGGTTGCCGGCAAAGCTGCCCTCGGTGCTCGGCGTTGCGGTCATGCCCTGGTCGGAGATGACAACCGGGACCAATCCCTCGAAGCCGTTGACCGTCGCTGCCGGTACGCCGTTCTCGTAACTGTAGGCCATCAGCTGGAAGCCGGCCGAGTTGACAAGCCTGCCCTGACCGTCGGGAACGAAAGCGCCGGCTCGGGTCAGATAGGGGGTACCGCTCGGATCCTGAACGACAAAGAAGCCATCGCCGCTGACGGCAAGGTCGGAAACCGAGGTCGTGTACTGAAGCACGCCCGGATCGCTGACCGCCTGACGGATCGTCGTGGTGACGCCGCCGGAATTGTAGGCGCCGCCGGTCGACGGCATGACCAGCGTCGAAAATTCGGCGGAGGACCGCTTGTAACCCGTGGTATCTGAATTGGCGATGTTGTCGGCGACCGTCGACAGGCGGTTTGCCTGCGCGTTCATGCCGGAAACGCCGGTCCGCATCATTCCATAGAGGCTCATCGAAACGTCTCCGCTGTGTCCATGCTGCTGGCTGCGAGGCTACGCATGTTTTCTTGCGCGAGGCTGGCGCGGCGCTGCATCAGAAGACGAGCCGGTAGCCGAGGAAACGCTTGGAATCGATCGGGTCGGTGCCCAGCTTCTCGCGCAGCTTCTTGCGCAGTTTGCTGATGTGGCTTTCCACCACGTTCTCCTCGACCTCTTCGTCGAAGATGCCGTAGATGGCGTTGAAGACCTGGGTCTTGGTGACCCGGCGTCCGCGATTGCTCGCCAGATATTCGAGGATGCGGCGCTCGCGGCGCGGCAGGGGGAGGGGCTGACCGTCGATCTCGGGGTCGCGGCCGTCCATGAAGATGCGCATGGCGCCGATCTCGGTGTAGGCGACGTCTTCCTGGGCGCGGCGGCGGATCGCGGTGATGCGGGCCAGGATCTCACGAATATGGACGGGCTTGCGAATGACGTCATCGACGCCGCTCTCGAACAACCGCAGCGTGTTCTCCAGCGAATGCTGTTCGCTCAGCGCAATCACCGGGGCGCCGGTGCGGTCGCGGATCTGGCGCGGAGAGATGGAACCTTCGCGGCAATCGCCGATGAGGAAGGCCCTGACCGAGCGCAGATCGGTGTCGGCGGCCGAATTCACCCACTCACCGAATTCGCCGGATGCAAAGCCTGCACAGGCGATGCCCTCACGATCGAAAAGTGAATTGTATCCCTCTGTTACGAGCTCGCGCTCGTCAACGATCACAATCATCGGCCCCGCCTTCCGAATCGAATCATTTGCCCCGTGAAGAGAGGCCTATCCGCTGGCGAGAATCCTGAACAACCGTCATTTCTTGTAGCTAGTTTCTTGGGAGTCTGGAATCGTATCGGTTGCATTAGCGTGCAGCCAGATACGCATTCGGCGCCAAGTTTTGGCCAGGCCAGAACAACAATTCGGGGTTGTGTGTTAGGTCTATTAGTAATGGAAAATGCGCTTATGGGTTGCAGAATCCGCGGGCGTTCGCGGTCCATTTTCCAAAGCCGGTGGCGACCATGTTGGCAATGACACGGCAGACATAGATCTTCTGCGCCGGGTCATTGTCGGGGCCGGCATGATAGCGGGCCACGGCCATCGACCAGGTCTCGTGACGGGCATGAAGGCTGGCCAGGAAGCGCGCCGCATAGTCGACATTCTGACGTGGGTCGAGCATGTCCTCGACGCTGCGAAAATGCGATGCGTGGTAGTGGTGGTTGATCTGCATGCAGCCCAGATCGATCAGGGTCTTGCCCTCGCGCCGGGCATTGGCGAAGGCGGCAAGGGCCTCGGGCCGGCTTCTGGGAAAGACTGCTTTTCCCTCTATATTCAAAGCGTTGGGTTGAAGGCTGCCCTTGTTGCCGGTCTCCGTCAGGCCAACGGCATAAAGGATGCCGGCGGGAACGCCATAGCGGTCGGCGGCGCGCAGGATTTCCGGCTCGCAAGGGTTGGTCGTGGCTGCGGCAGCTGTTACCGCGCTAGATAAAGATATCGCCGCCAGCGCGCTCGCGAGAAGGCGAAGTGCCGCGGCCGTAGTCCTGCGCGTCATCGTTGCGGTTCCTTGAGGATTGCTGACCCGGTTGCTGGCCGCCGGCTCCACCATTGCCGCCGCCCGAATTCCCCGGTTGAAAGGATGCTGGATCGCGGCCTGTTGCCGCCGCCAACGGAGCGGTTGCATCCGTCCGGGTTGTAGCGGGAACTGCTACCGAAGGTTGCAGTATCGTGACCTTGTCAACCTCGAAGCCGAGCCCTCGCAGCGACTTGACGATGGCCTCGCTGTCGGCGGACAGCCGACGATAGGCATCGTGTGTTTCAGGCTTCAGCTCAATCGAAAGTTGTTCCCCGGAGAGGCGAAGATTGGCCGTCACCATGCCGAGTTCGGCAGGGTGAAGTTCGATCTTCAACACATGTGTCGGAACGGCAACAGAGCTGGCCAGATGGGTGGTCGTGGGTGAGGCTGAAAGCGCCTTTTGCGGCCCGGCGTCGGCGGCTATGGCGTTGATCACATTGAGGGCCGCCTGGCTGATGGGACCCTGCGGCGGCGCGGGGAAGCTCCGTTCCGACACCACGTCGATGCGCGCGGCGGACAGGGACTGTTTTCCCGCTTCGGGACGCATCGAGGACCGCACATCCTCGATGCTCCTCATCGCATTCGTGGTGGGCTTCGACGGCACGCCGGGCACATCGACAGCCGGCGCGTCCGACAGCTTCTGAGCCGCCGCTGTGACGTCGCGTTTTGGCGCGCTGGAGGCAGCGCTCGGCGACTGACCGTCAAGCGCCGTCAAAGGTCCGTCGACGATCGACGCCTGCTCCGGCTTCGACATGGTTTCGAGTGCTTCGCGTCCGCCCGACGATTTTGAGCGGTAGGTCTTTGGCAGTGCAGCCTGTCCGCCGAGCGCCGGGTCCGACGGATTCTCGCCGGTGGCCGCATTGCCCCCCGCTGCCTTGGCCGCTGTCGAGAAATGCCGCAGGTCATGAAACGCGATCAGCAGCGGCAGGTCGTCCTGAAGCGGCGCGGTATCCGACGCCGTCTGTTCGGCGTCGGCCTTGTGCGCCTTTGCTTCCAAATCGTCCTTGCCGGTTTTCACGCTTGCGCCTTTGGCCGAGGTGGTCCTTCCGGGCTCGGCCGATGCCGGTTCGACCTTGGCGCCATGCCCGGCGAGGCCGGCAGCGAGCTTGCTCCAGCGCCGGTCGCGCGATCCCGCCTCTGTCGACGCCTGCCGTTCCGGGCGGGCATCGTCGCGCAGCATTTTGCCGAAGCCGGCGTCATCGTTTCTGCCGTTCGCGGCAGGCTGCTCCGACGTCGCGCGCGTGGAGGCAAATCCTGGCAAGGCCGAGCCGAGGCTGGTGGTCATTTAGGGGCGGCTCCAAGCATCTGGTCGATCAGGTCGAGCTGTCGACGTGTTCTGGTCATGGCGGCGTCGGTCGGATCGGCGGGCTCTGGACCGGCGGCGGGCGAAGGGGCCGACGCCGG
>NZ_RZPL01000910.1:0-1938 GCF_004022805.1 Mesorhizobium sp. M7A.F.Ca.CA.002.04.1.1
GTGCGGCTCCGTCGTGGCAGGCAGGCCAATGACGAACAGGCCGAGTGCGTTGGCGCGCGCGATGGTTTCAGGACCTTCGAGAACCAGCGAACGTCCCGCCTCGACGGCAATCCCGGCAAGCTCGGCTGCATGCGCTGCTTCGACCGTCTGCAGGCCGATGGACGGAAGATCCGCTCGCAGTTCCTGGCCAGGCTTGGCGCACTTGACCAGGACGCCGCGGGTCTTGCCCGCAATACGGCCGTGGCCGCGTAAAAGCTTTGCCCGCTCAAGCAATCCGGCTGTTCCTTCGATGCCTTCCAGCGCAATGGTCCGGCCACCGATGGCGATCGCGGCCTGGCCGATGTCCAGCGCCCCGATGGCCTTTGCTGCGTCAAGGCCTGCCTCGATGTCACGCCAGTCCGACTTTTGTGGCGCGGCGTTGGTCAGGACGCCTTCGGCGGCGACAAGGCTCGGCACGATTTCATGCGCTCCCACAACCTTTATTCCACGGGCTTCGAGGCCCCTCGCCAAGACCTTCAGCAGGCCATCGTCGCCACGCGCGAGCGCCATGACGACCAGCGGAATTACCGCGAGCAGGCTGAGACTGGGGCGCAGCGCAAGCAATCGCGGCCGGCGCTTGATCTCGCCTGCAAGCACCAGATGGGTGATCCGGTGCCGCCGTAGCAATGGGACCAGCGAGCCTATACCTTCCAGAGCGAGGCTTTCGTGATCGTATCGGGAGAGCTCCGCGATGCGGTCGACCTCGCCTTCCATCAGGATGACGAAGGGCGGATAGCCTTGTTCAGCCGAACCGGCCGCGACTTCGACCGGCAGACTGCCGCCGCCGGCAATGATGCCGACCCTGGAGCCCGGCGGAAGATCAAGACGCGCTGCCGCTGTCTCAGTCTTCGTCATCGACATCGTCGCCATCGCCGCCCTTGAGCGACGGCACAGCATAGTGCCGCTTGCCGCGACTGGTGATGAAATCGATGATCTTCATGGCGGTCGGCGACGACGCGAACTCCGCCTTGGCGAACTCGATGTTCTCGCCAACGGTGCGGGAACGATCGAAGATCATCCTGTAAGCCTTGCGCAGCACAAGGATTTCGGACCTTGGCAGGCCGGAGCGCTTGAGGCCGATGATGTTGAGGCCGCGTAGGCTGGCGCGGTTGCCGACCGCTATGGCAAAGGGGATGACATCGCCGACGATCGCGGAGCAGCCGCCGAGAAAGGCGTTGTCGCCGATGCGGACAAACTGATGCACTGCGGTCAGTCCGCCGATATAGACATTGTTGCCGACCTCGCAGTGGCCGCCCAGCGTTGCGCCATTGGCGAACGTCGCATTGTTGCCGACGACGCAATCATGGGCGATATGGGCGTAGGCAAGGAAATTGCCATTGTCGCCGACCGTCGTCTCGCCGCGGCTGGAATCGGTGCCGAGATGCATGGTCACGCCTTCGCGGATCGTGCAGTTCCTGCCGATGACCAAGGTGGTTCGGCCGCCCTTGTGCTTGGTGTTCTGCGGCGGTGCGCCCAATGTCGCCATCGGATAGACCTTGGTCGAGGCGCCGATCGACGTCGCGCCCATCACCGAGACATGACTGACCAGTTCGACGTCGTCGCCGATCACCACATCGGCAGCGACATGGCAGAACGGCCCGATGCGCACACCTTGGCCGATTTGGGCGCCTTCCTCGACAATGGAGGAAGCATGAATGGATGTCTTGATTTTCATAAGCACTCGATCGTCAGTCGCTGGTGACCATCATGGCTGAAATCTCGGCCTCGGCCGCCTTGGCGCCGTCGACCATGGCTTCACAAGCGAATTTGAGCAGGTTGCCGCGTTTCTTGATTTTCTTGACATAGATCTTCAACTGGTCGCCGGGAACCACCGGTTTGCGGAATTTGGCGTTGTCGATGGTCAGGAAATAGACCAGCGACGGCTTTTCGGTACCCAGG
>NZ_RZPL01000911.1:0-1930 GCF_004022805.1 Mesorhizobium sp. M7A.F.Ca.CA.002.04.1.1
CCGCCAGCACCGGCAGGTGCCGCGCCGCCCGCCCCGGCGGCTGCGCCTGCGGAAGCCGCTCTGCCTGTCGGCCAGAAGGCGATCTTCTATGAGGAGCGCACCAGCACCGCCCAGGGCTCCGCCGAGCCCGGCAACATCGTCTGGTCGCTGGTGCAGGAATCGCCCGGTGGCGACCTGCCGCCGGAGCCGGCGATCCGCGCTGAGGCGACCATTCCCGGCAAGGACATCCAGTTGCGCATGACCATCCGCCGCAACACCGACCAGACGCTGCCGGCCAGCCATATCATCGAGATGATCTTCCTGACGCCCGACGGCTTCGAGGGCGGCGGTGTCGACAACATCCTGCGCGTTGCCATGAAGGCTTCGGAGCAGGATGCCGGCAGCCCGCTGATCGGCATTCCGGCCAAGATTGCCGACGGCTTCTTCCTCGTCGCGCTCAACGACACCAAGGCCGACGAAGACGCCAACATGACCTTGTTGCGCGGCCAGGACTGGATCGACGTGCCGGTGGTCTACAAGACCGGACGGCGGGCGTTGCTGACCATGGAAAAGGGCATTCCCGGAGAGAAGGTGTTCGACGAGGCAATCAAGGCCTGGCAGGCCAAGACGGCAGGCTGAGACGCTGTAGCCGCCGTTCAGAAGCCCTGGAACAGCATGTCGAGCGCAGCGACGATGTCGTCGTGGTGCTTGATCAGGTTCAGCCGACTTTCGCCCAATTCGCTGGCAGAAACGGTGGCAACCAGGTGTGTTGCCATAACGAGCTTTCGACCGTTGATCTCAAAAATCGGATGAAGCTTTCGCATCGGCGGTGGCACCATTGCGACCGGCAGAAGCGGCACGACCACCCGCGTCTTGAAATTGTCGAGCAGCTCTGACTGAACGTCGAGCACATAGCTGCCTTCGATGCGACCGGCGAAGACATCATAGCGGGGCATCAGAACTGCCGGTACTCTTCCAGCGGGATGCCATGTTTCTCGATATAGTCGTTCCACGCGTCCATCGTGGCGCGGTTCTCAAGCTTCCACAGTCGCGTTTTTTCGGCAGCCACCGCCTCCGCGATGCCGGCCTCCGCAGCGCGCGAGACATTCACGTCAAGTCCCTTGGCTTCCCTCATGAGGTTCGAATCGATCGACAGATTTGCTGGCTGACGGGTCGCACTCAAGGCAATTTTGCGCATAATAGCCTCCGCAACATGCGCATAATATATGCGCATTTCTGTATGGAGGCAATCAGGCGGTTCTAGCTGCAGGTAGGGGCGCTCGGCCCCTTCGCTATGGCTCCGGGCGTTCGTCGCTTCAATCGACAAATCGTCGTCGATTGATCGGCCTACGGCCGAAACACTCCTCACCCCTCCATCTCCTCGCGCAACATCTCCAGTTCCAGCCATTCTTCCTCGAGCGCGGCCAGCGTCGCGCGCTCCTTGTCGAGGGCGGCGATGGTTTTCTGGAACGAGGCCGGATCGCGCTCGTAATAGGCCGGATCGGCGATGTTGTTCTCCAGCCTCGAGATCGAGGCCATCACAGCTTCGATTTTCTTCGGCAGGGATTCCAGTGCGAATTTCTGCTTGAACGACAGTTTCTTCGCCGGCCCTTTTGGCGCGGCGGCTTCGCTCTTGCCTGACGCGGGCGCCTCGCCATTTTCGGCTCTCGCCCGCGCCTTGCGGTCGTCCAGCTTCGTGCCGCCGCGCTGCGCCAGCATGTCGGAGTAGCCGCCGGCATATTCGATCCAGCGGCCCTCACCATCCGGCGCGATCAGGCTGGTCACGGTGCGGTCGAGGAAATCGCGGTCGTGGCTGACCAGGATGACGGTGCCGGCGAAACCGGCGACCAGTTCCTGCAGCAGTTCCAGCGTCTCCATGTCGAGATCGTTGGTCGGCTCATCGAGCACCAGAAGGTTTGCGGGCCGCGCCAGCACGCGCGCCAGCAAGAGC
>NZ_RZPL01000912.1:0-1929 GCF_004022805.1 Mesorhizobium sp. M7A.F.Ca.CA.002.04.1.1
TAACCGAACATCGCGGCTCCTGGCCCATTGGCCCAGATCACCTGCTCCAGATCCGCCGACAGGATCGCGATCGCGTCGCCTGCGGCAAAGCGCTGGCGGACCGCGTCGAGCACGGCGACATCAAGGAAGGAATATTCGGACGGCATGCGCTTGGCGGACCTCACGGAGCGGCGATTTTGCAGTTAACGCTTTGTTAATAAAAGCCGGAGGCGCGAAGGTCCACAAGCCAGAACGTGCAAAGGCTGGAATCTGGGCTCTTGGTTAACGGCCCAAAAGAAATTTATGGTGCACTGCAACAAAGATATTGCAATGCACAAAATTTGCCTTTATATTGCCATCATACATGAACGAGACGGCTTTCTGTCAAAGCCGCTGCCGCTGAAAAGGATGGAAAATGTCCAGGACCAAGACCGCCGAGACGATCGAAAACGTTGAATTCCCGAGCTTCGACGCTTCCAAGGCCACTGACCAGATTCGCGCTTTCGCCGAAAAGGGCGTTGAGCAGTCGAAAGAGGCTTATGCCAAGCTGAAGACCGGCGCCGAGGAGACCCAGAAGGCTCTGGAGTCGACCTACGAGACCGCCAAGACCGTTTCCAACGACCTGTCGCTCAAGACCATCTCCGCTTTGCGTGCCAATGCCGAGGCCGGTTTTTCCCACCTCGAAGCCCTGATCGGCGCCAAGTCGCTGTCGGAAGTCGTCGAGCTGCAGACCGCCTTCCTGCGCAAGCGCGTCGAATCGACCGTCGAGCAGGCCAAGGACTTCCAGGCCGTTGCCTCCAAGGCCGCCGAGGACGTCTCCAAGCCGATCAAGACCGCCTTCGAGAAGGCGATGAAGGAAATCAAGGTTGCCTAACATTTGCGCATGATCTGAAGATGCAACAAAAGGTCGCATTTTCTTAAAAACGATCAGGTGTATGATGGCAGCCATCAAGGAATACCCGGTGAGTGGAACCTCCTCCCTCTGCTCCCCGGGGTGACCAGCCAGCACCTCCTCCCGCTGGCTCGTAACAGGAAAAGGCCGGCACCTCCTCCCGCCGGCCTTTTTCTTTGTCCGTCGCCTGGTCCTTGCCTGCGCCTTCTTGCCGGGCGAATGCCGCGCCGATGTGGGGAAGTGACCTTTGCTTTCCAAAAGCCTTGAATTAGAATCCATAAGCCCGTAAGGACGCATCGCCGAACGACAGAGCGGCGGATGAGTTTCTGTTTCGATCCGCTCAGGCAACGTGCCGTTGTAGCTCAGATGGTTAGAGCGCCGGATTGTGGATCCGGAGGTCGCTGGTTCGATCCCAGCCAACGGTACCATAAATAGAGACATAATTTCAAAGACTTAAAGGCTTCTGGTTAGCTAGGCTGGCTTGGGTGTCGGTGCGTCTTATGGACGTGTACCATTCTGGTGCCATAGGGAGGCCGTCCAGCTATGACGGTCGACAAAATGGCGGTCAGCCGGGAGCGAACCCTGCCAATGACGTCAGCCGTCGTTTCGCCTGAGATCTTTGCGCAGCCAAAAAAGCCGTCGTCCACACGGAACCTTTGCTTGCGGAAACCGCAGGCCAAGTTGCTACCCTCTCGCCGGGAGCGGCATTGCTGGCCTGGTGGTGCGCCGATCTGGTTCCGACGCAAAAGCTGCGTTGGCCGCGGCCGGTGCCCTAATTCCCTTCTTGGCCAAGGCAGATACTCCAGCGTTCAGTTGGGCTCCAGTGCGTACCGCCTCATTTTCAGCAGCCCTGTATGAGGCGATCTCGAATCATCTCTGCAATCGGGATCGCCGAGGTGGCGGCGGGGGAAGGCGCGTTGCAGACGTGCAGCATGCGGTCCGTTTGTGCGAACAGGAAATCATGGATGAGGGCACCGTCCTTGCGCACGGCTTGCGCGCGGATGCCTGCTTCGTGCGGGAGCAGGTCGGCGAGCTTGAGGCTCGGACAGTATTTCCGG
>NZ_RZPL01000913.1:0-1926 GCF_004022805.1 Mesorhizobium sp. M7A.F.Ca.CA.002.04.1.1
TCTGCATTGGCGGCACTTCCTGCGTTTTCTTGGTGGGAGGCATAGGCGGGTGGGCGGCCGCAACCAATCTCTCTGGTGCAGTCGTGGCTTCCGGCACCTTTGTCGTCGATAGCTATGTCAAGAAAATCCAACATTTGACTGGAGGCGTTATCAGCGAGATTCTCATCAAGGAGGGGCAGAAGATTGCTGCCGGAGATGTACTTGTGCGCCTCGATGCAACGCAAGCGCGGGCAAACCTTGGAATCGTCACCAAGAGGCTGGACGAATTGACTGCACGGCTCGCTAGACTTGAGGCCGAGCGCGACGACGAAGACCAGATTGCGTTTCCAGGAACTTTACTTTCCCGGCTTGACAACACCGATATCGCCGCAGCCGTTCAGAGTGAGCGTCGACTGTTTGAGTTCAGGAAGGAAGACCGAGCGGGGAAGAAGTCCCAGTTGCGCGAAAGAATTAAGCAGTTCGCGCATGAGATCGATGGCCTGAAGTCTCGCGAAACAGCCTTTGATCGTGGGCTCTCTGTGCTTGATGCCGAGATCGCCTCGCTTCAAGTGCTCCGGGCAAAGGGCATTGTTTCTGTGTTGCGATTGAACGACCTGGAGCGAGAGGCGGCGACCCTCGGCGGTGATCGAGGCGAGGCGATGGCCGGCCAGGCTCAAGCAGCAGGCCGAATATCGGAAGCTAGACTGCAGATCCTGCAGATCGACTCCGACCTGAAAACTGAAGTGAGCGCCGAACTTCGTGAAGTGCAAGGTCAGATCGGAGAATATATCGAGCGAAAGATCGCGGCCGAGGATCAACTCAAGCGAATCGACATCATCGCTCCACAGGCTGGCATCGTGCACCAACTGGCATTTCACACTGTCGGCGGCGTCATTTCGCCAGGGGATGTGATTATGTCGATCGTTCCCGATAGCGGCGGGCTCGCGCTGGATGCCCAGATCGCACCGCGCGACATCGACCAGATTGAGCTTGGGCAGAAGGCAGTGCTACGCCTCTCGGCATTCAATCAGCGTACCACGCCAGAACTCAATGGGACGGTTGTCCGTATTGCAGCTGACCTGACGACTAACGAGCGCTCAGGATCTTCCTACTATCAGGTGCGCTTCGTGGTAGCGCCCGAAGAACTGGCGCGGCTAGACGGACTCATTGTTCTTCCGGGAATGCCCGTTGAGGCCTTTATCAAGACCCACGAACGGTCTGCGTTTTCATATTTCGTGAAGCCGCTTTCCGATCAGATCAGTCGTGCGTTCAGAGAGGACTAGGCCACGTCTTTGTAGCAATGGAGGGGGTCGTCTGCTCTATCTTCCTTCACACGAAGGCCCAGATGTCCTCGGCCTGGAAACCGACCTGATAGCCTGATGTCTTCAGCTTGACCACGACCTGGCCGATCTCGGCGGCCGGCAGCGCGCCGACCTCGACCTTGATCATGCCGGGACGGTAGCGCTTGAGGTCGAGTTGTTCGAAGACGATCCAGTCGGCGCCCTCGCAATCGACGAGGAAGGCGTCGATATGGGTGATGCCGTTGCGGTCGAGCAGCGTCAGCAAGGTCTCGGATGGCACCTCGATGTCCCTGAGATGCGGCGCGAACTTGTTGAAGTTGGCGTCGGCCTCGCCCCAGGCATTCTTGCCCGACATCAGATTGGTGTCGGTGACCGACGAACAGCCGATGAATTCGATGGGCAGCGTGCCGGCCTCGAGCGCGGCGGCATCGAAAGTGTGGACGGTGATCGTGCCCTTTGTCTTCGTCACCGCCACCGGCTCGATGATGAAGCGGCTGATGTCGGGGTAGTTGGCGCGCAGCCGTTTCTGATTGTAGGGGATCGGCTCGACCAGCATCGCGCGTGCACCGGGAATCCTGTGCAGCCACGGCGTCACATCGTCGAAGAGCGCGCCGTCGCAGGCGCCGACATTGACCATCTGGAACGG
>NZ_RZPL01000914.1:0-1914 GCF_004022805.1 Mesorhizobium sp. M7A.F.Ca.CA.002.04.1.1
GCCTTGATCATCACCGGAAAACCGGTTGCGGTCAGCACCTCGTGGCCAGCCTCGAGGCCCTCGACCCGGCCAGCCGAGCCTGGCACGACGGGGACACCTGCAGCGGCAGCGGCCGATCGCGCCGAGACCTTGTCTCCCATCATCCGGATCGCATCTCCCGACGGGCCGACGAAGACCAATGCAGCGCCTGTGACCGCGTCGGAAAACGCGGCATTCTCGGCAAGGAACCCATAGCCTGGATGAACACTGTCGCAACCGGTGTCGCGGGCAGCCTTCAGAATTGCTTCGACATTGAGATAGGACTTCTTTGCAGCTGGTGGGCCGATGTTGACCGCTTCGTCCGCAAGCTGGACGTGGAGCGACTCGGCGTCTGCGGCCGAATACACCGCCACGGTGGCGATCCCCAGATCTTGCGCGGCCCGGATGATCCTGACCGCTATCTCGCCCCGGTTGGCAACCAGAAGCTTTTTCAGCATCAGTCGAGATCCGCAATAGGTGCGCCGGCCATGATGGGATCCTCATTGTCGGCAATGAAGCGGATGTTCGTACCGGCCGTCTCGGCCCTCACTTCGTGGAACGACTTCATCACTTCGATGAGACCGATTACGTCTCCGGCGGACACCGCGTCGCCATCCGCCTTGTATGGCGGCTGGTCTGGCGAAGCGCTGCGATAAAAAGTGCCGGGAAGAGGTGAAAGAATCTGGGCCATAAAAAGCTCCGGAAAACTGCGGACAGACTAATCTGGAACCGCCCGCGCGGGCGGGTTCGGTCGAGTTCAGTGCCAGGGGGCGATTGCGGTGCGCACGGCCCGGGCTATTTCGATGGCGTTCGGCGTATCGGAATGCACGCAGATGGTTTCGCAGCGTACAGGGAAGAAACTGCCGTCCTCTGCCGTGCCCTCGCCCTCCCTGATGGCGCGTACGCACCGCTCGGCCATCTCTGCGGGGTCCTTGGCGTCATGAACGCGTGTCAAGATCAGCTTGCCGGAGGCATCGTAGTCGAGATCGGCATAGAACTCAGCGACAAATGGGATACCGCGCTCTTGATAGATCTTCTCATGCAGGGTGCCCGTCATGCCGAAGAGGGGTACGCCGAAAATCTCTGCCGCGTCGCACACGCCATGGGCTATTGCCTCCTGCTGCATGGCCATGAAGTAGAGGCTGCCATGCGGCTTGATGTGGTGGAGTTCCACACCCTCGGCCTTGAGGAAGCCGGCAAGCGCTCCCACCTGGTAAATGATGGTGTTTCTGACTTCTTCGCGGGTCATCCGCATCTCGCGCCGGCCGAAACCCTGAATGTCGGGCAAGCCTGGATGGGCGCTGATCTTTACGCCACTCGCCTTGGCGCTGCGGACGGCGGTGTGCATGTGATCCGGATCGGAAGCGTGAAAACCACAGGCGACATTGGCAACGTCGATGATGGGCATCATGCCCATATCATCGCCAACCTTGTAGAGGCCAAAGCTTTCGCCCATGTCGCAGTTTAGCGTCACCGCCATCACATTGTTACCCCTCGAAGCTGCCGTCTTTGCGGCGTTGCAGCATTTTTTGCGCATGCGAGGGCATTTGTGAAATAGTAGTTTATTGATTGTCATATCAAAAAAACAGATAATGGTTCTGGGCCAGGGCGCACCATGACCATCACCTTGAAACAGCTGGATTATTTTATCGCGACCGCCGAGAGCGGACAGGTCAGTCATGCCGCGGTGGAACTCAACATCTCGCAATCGGCGGTCACTGCGGCGATAAAGACGCTTGAGGCTGACCTGGGCGTACGGCTTTTGGAGCGTAACCACGCTGGCGTAAGACTGACGATGGAGGGCGCGCGGTTTCTTGAACATGCGCGTGTTATCACCGGGGCCGTCGCTGCCGCCGTCCGAAGCCCGTTGCGCGCTAGGAAAGGCCTGGCGGGCAA
>NZ_RZPL01000915.1:0-1913 GCF_004022805.1 Mesorhizobium sp. M7A.F.Ca.CA.002.04.1.1
CATGTCTATGTCGCGCCCGAGGCCGCGCTATTCCTGTTCGGCACCGAGATGGATTTCGAGCAGACGACGCTGCGCACCGGCTTCACCTTCCACAACCCGAACCAGAGCTCGGCCTGCGGCTGCGGCGAATCCGTCGAACTGAAGCCGGCCGACCTGAAGGCACTGGCAGAGGCACGCGCTTCGGCCTGATTTTTTCCTTCGCCCCGTTTACGCGGAGAAAGTGTCACGAAGTGACGGATGAGGGGCAGCGCCAGCCTCTCCAGAGTTAGCTCCGCCCAGCCTGCCGGCGTACGTCGTTAGAAAATCCAAGCAATTGGCTTTTCGTTCGCTGCGCGGATCACTCCTCACCTCCCCGTAAACGGGGCGAAGAAACTCACTCCACCCACATGCCCGTCCGCTTGTGCCAATCGGCGATCGATTCCTCGGGATAGACGTCGAAGACCTTGTCGTGCTTGCCAACCACCGGCTCGACCCAGTTCGCCTTGTATTTCAGCATCAGGTGCACCTTGCTCTGTGGGATGGGCAGGTCGCTGTCGATCGCCGAGGCGAAGGGATGCACAAGCTCCGGCCAGGTTGGATCGTAGAGCCAAAGGGCTGAGCCGCATTTCTTGCAGAAATTGCGCTCGCCGGTTGAGATTTCGCAATGCGGATGCTCGTCGTCCTCGATCTCCGCCCGAAAGACGCCGAGGCTGCGCTTGCCCCTGATGTTCAGTGTCTCGTTGTCGGCACCGAGATTGATGGCAAACCCGCCGCCGCCCTGCTGCTTGCGGCAGATCGAGCAGTAGCACAGCATGAATGGCGCCGGCGTGTGGCTCTCCACCTCGAAACGCACGGCATTGCAGCGACAGGACCCTTTCAGCAGAAGCGGCATGGCGGGAAAACTCCGATACCTCTCTCAACCTGTCAGCATGATTTTGGTTGCGGCGATGACAAGGCCAGATGCCGGTGACATGATCGCGGCATGGACAATGAACGCATCGCCGAACTGTTCGAGGGTCTCGGCCCTGTCAGCATCCGCAAACTGTTCGGCGGCAAGGGCATCTATTTCGACGGCGTCATCGTCGCCATCGTGTTGCGTGGCGAATTGATGCTGAAAGCCGACGAGCAAAGCGCGCCCGAGTTCGAGGCCGCCGGCTGCACGCAATGGACCTATACCGGCTCGCGCCACGGCAAGCTGGTCGCCATGCCCTACTGGAGCGTTCCCGACAGCGCTTTCGATGATCCCGAGGAGATGGCGGCCTGGGCACGCCGGGCGTATGAGGCGGGGCGGCGGGCGGGGAAGTGAATGCCAACCTTCTTGGCACAGCGGAGGGACAGCACCCCCCTCTGTCCCGCCGACCTTGGAGGCCGTGCCCTACAATGCCCTGGCTATCCTCGCCGCCAACCTTGCATTGTTTTCCACCAGCGCGATGTTGGTCTTCAGGCTCCTGCCGCCGGTCAGTTCGAGGATCTTTCCCAGCAGGAATGGCGTCACTGCCTTGCCGGTGACATGTTGTGCCTCGGCGGCCTTCTGCGCGGCGTCGATATAGCCCGCCATCTCCGCAGCCGGGATTTCCTGGTTTTCCGGCACAGGATTGGCAATCAGCATGCCGCCAGCAAGCCCAAGTGCTGCCCTCGTCTGGTAGAAATGCGCGATCTCTTCCGGCTCGTGCAAGGTCAGCGGCGCGCGGAACGGCGATTGCCTGGACCAGAAGGCCGGCATCGTCTCGCAGCCATGGCCGATCACCGGCACGCCGCGCGTCTCCAGCACTTCCAGCGTCTTTTCGATGTCGAGGATCGCCTTGGCGCCGGCCGAGACGACAATCACCGGGGTGCGCGCCAGCTCGTCGAGATCGGCGGAAATGTCAAAGCTCTTTTCGGCGCCCTTGTGCACGCCGCCGATGCCGCCGGTGGCAAACACTTTTATGCCGACC
>NZ_RZPL01000916.1:0-1904 GCF_004022805.1 Mesorhizobium sp. M7A.F.Ca.CA.002.04.1.1
CTTCCGTCTCGATCTCGTCCATCAGCCGGGCGAGATCGCGCGCCAGCCAGATCGCGTCGGCGGTGGAAGCCGGGATGACGATCTCCTCGGCGAAAAGGGCGGCGACATGCGCCGGCAGCCGGCGTTTCCAGGCGCGCACCAGCGGCGTCAGCAGCAACAGGCGTTCGGTTGCCGAAATCGGCGGCGCCAGATCGATGGCCGCCGCTGCCTCGGTCTCGAACGCAGCCTCATCCTCGTCGAATTCGCCGAGTGGCCGGATGACCGGCAGGATCGCCGAGCCGCCGCCGCCGCGTGCCGCCAGGCTGTCGACGAAGACACCCCGCAAGGCACGCGCGGCACGGCGTGTCGGCACATAGATGGTGGCATCGGCCAAAGCGAGCGGGTCGCCGTCGAATCGAAACCCCGGAACAAGACGGCCGGCAAGCAGCGCCTCGGCAAGCGTCGGCAGAAACGGCGCTCCGGGCGGGATCGAGAAAACGCGGCTGGAGCCGCTCATTGCGACTCGATGAGCGCACCGGCGACCGCCGCTTCCGCGAGCGGTACGGCATCGGGCGTGCCGACGGTGATCCAGTGGCCATGCATGGGCATGCCGAACAGGCGCCCTGCGGCGATGGCGGAATCGAAATAGGCGTTGAGCGAGTGCGGCCCGGCCGGTGCGCCCTTGAACAGGCGCGGATCGACGATCGCCGCGCCGGCATAGATCAGCCCCGCCGGATCCCCCTTTGAACGCCGCAAGCCGCCATCCGGCGCCACCAGGAAATCGGTGCTGCCGCAGTGTCCGGTCGCCTGTTGGAGATCCGCCAGCATCAGCAGAATATCCATTTTCGCCGCGTCCCATGCAAGGGCGAGGCGCTGGAGATTGAGAGGACCGTCATCGATCCAGAAGGTGTCGGCATTGAGGATGTAGAAGGGTCGCTCGCCCAGTTCCGGCAGCGCCTTGACGATGCCGCCGGCGGAATCGAGCAGTTGTTCGCTCTCATCGGAAATGACGATTTTTGGCGCGCGGCGCGCGGCGACATGGGCGAGGATCTGTTCGGGAAAATAGTGGACGTTGACCACGGCCTTCGCGACACCGGCGGCAGCCAGGCTGTCGAGGCTCCAGTCGAGCAACGTCTTGCCGGCAATCCTGACCAGCGGCTTGGGAA
This sequence comes from Mesorhizobium sp. M7A.F.Ca.CA.002.04.1.1, assembly GCF_004022805.1. Classification (NCBI taxonomy): domain Bacteria; kingdom Pseudomonadati; phylum Pseudomonadota; class Alphaproteobacteria; order Hyphomicrobiales; family Phyllobacteriaceae; genus Mesorhizobium; species Mesorhizobium sp. M7A.F.Ca.CA.002.04.1.1. The sequence continues at coordinate 1,146 of NZ_RZPL01000916.1, forward strand.
TGGTGTCGGTAATCGGCCGCATGCGTTTGCCAAGGCCGGCGGCAAGTACGATGGCGGTGTCCGGTCCTGCTGTCACAGCGCTCGCTCCTCCAGCAAACCGTGGGCGTCGTAGAACTCGCGCAGGCTTGCCAGCGCCGGATGAGACAAGGCCCGGCGCAGATAATCGCGAATGCGCGGCAGGTGTTTTAGATAATAGGGCTTGCCGTCGCGCTTTTCGAGGCGGACGAAGATGCCGAGGATCTTGGAATTTCGTTGCGCCGCCATGATGGCGTAGGATTCCAGGAAGCTTGCCTCGTCGAAAGCACCGGCTGCGTGGCGCGCCGCGACATAGGCATCCAGCGTCTTTCTCTCGATCTCGGGCGACATCGTAACACGCGCGTCCATGGCCAGCGAGGCGACGTCATAGGCGGACGGGCCGATCAGCGCATCCTGGAAATCGACGATGCCCAGCCGATCATGCCCTGAACGGTCGCCGCGCCAGATGATGTTGGGCGAATGGAAGTCGCGCAGCATCAGCGTATATTCGCGGCCGTGCAGCCGGTCGAGGAGCGCGCCCCATTGCTTGTGGTAGCCGGCGCGCAAGGCACCGCTTGCCGGGCTGCCCGTTATTGCCGGCACGTACCAGTCGACCAGCAGATCGGCCTCGATCATCATGGCCTCGCGGTCGAAAGGCGGGACATCGTGGAAGCCGCCATGCCCTGTTTCCAGGCGCTGCGGCCAGGTCCTGCCATGCATCATGGCCAGCAGCTCGGCCGCCGC
>NZ_RZPL01000917.1:0-1903 GCF_004022805.1 Mesorhizobium sp. M7A.F.Ca.CA.002.04.1.1
GGTCTCGCGGGATCTCGGCTGGCCGGCCAAGGCTTTGGATGCGGCGCGGGCGACGCTGGAAAAGCATGGCGACCGGCTGAACGCAGCGCATGCCGGCCACCTCAAGGTGCGGCGCCTGCTATTGATCGGCCGTCTCGACGAGGCCGAAGACGTGCTGGCGGGGCTCGACCCGGCACCGCTTCCGCCGGCCTCGCGCGCCGCCCACGAACTTGCCGTCGCCGGCATCGCGATGCGGCGCCTCAAGACGAAGCCGGCGCGCAGGGCGTTGGAGTGGGCACGCCACGCCGCCCGCCAGGCCGGCATTGCGGGGCTCATCGCTGAAGTCGACCGCGCATTCCTGGCGCTGGACACGCCGGCGGCGCGGCTGATCGCGGCTGGCGAGCAGCGCCCGTTGCTGCTTGAGGACGTCGAGGCGTTGCAGGCGTCGCCGGCGCTGCTGGTCGATAATTTCCGATATGTCGTGCGCCAACAGGAGAAAACGGTCTCGCTGGCCACGCGCCCGGTTCTGTTCGCGCTGGCCCGTACGCTCGCCGAAGCGTGGCCAGGCGATGTGTCCAGGGCGACGCTGATCGCGCAAGCCTTCGGCGGCAGGCACGCCGATGAATCGCATCGGGCGCGGCTGCGGGTCGAGATCGGCCGGCTGCGCACCGAATTGCGGGGCTTGGCCGACATCGGCGCCACCAGCCAGGGCTTCGCGCTGGCGCCGCGCCAGGCACGCGAGGTGCTGGTGCTGGCGCGGCCGATCGAGGAGCGGCACGCGGCGGTGCTGGCTTTCCTTGCCGACGGTGAATCCTGGGCGAGTTCGGCGTTGGCGCTGGCGCTTGGCACCGGGCAGCGCAGCGTGCAGCGGGCGTTGGAGCAGCTTGGCGAGGCCGGCAAGGTGCAGTTTTTCGGTCACGGCCGGGCGCGCCGCTGGATGACGCCTCCACTGGTGGGATTCACGACCACCTTGTTACTCCCGGCCCCGCTGCCGAACGGTTAGGAAGTGACATCGGATCTCAATGAGGACAAGGACATGAAACAGTCAACGGCCGAAATCCTGCGCGAATACGGACCCTTTGCCGATGTGGAGAGGGTGCATGGGGTGAGCTTTGACGGCAGCAATGTCTGGTTTGCCTCGGGCGAGAAGCTGAACGCCTTCGATCCGGAGAGCGGGCAGAACCTGCGCTCGATCGATGTCGCGGCGCATGCCGGCACCGCCTGGGACGGCCAGCATTTCTTCCAGCTTGCCAACGACCTGATACAGAAGATCGACCCTGATACCGGCCAGGTGTTGGCGACTATTCCGGCGCCCGGTGGTGGCGGCGATTCCGGGCTGACCTGGGCCGAAGGAACGCTCTGGGTGGGACAATACCGCGAACGCAAGATCCACCAGGTCGACCCGGAAACCGGTGCGATCCTGCGCACCATCGAATCCAACCGCTTCGTCACCGGGGTGACATGGGTCGAGGGCGAGCTGTGGCACGCCACCTGGGAAGGCGACCAGAGCGACCTGCGCCGCGTCGACCCGAAATCAGGCAAGGTTCTGGAGAAGCTCGACATGCCGGCCGGGATGGGCGTGTCGGGGCTGGAATCCGATGGCGGCGACCGCCTTTATTGCGGCAGCACATCCGCCGGGGTGGTGCGGGCGGTGCGCCGGCCGCGGTGAGGATGCGGCCGACGCCGAAGTCACACTTGCAGGCGCACTTCACACGGCAATTTGTCCGCTGTCGGCTGGCCGTTGCCCCTTGTCGGACCTAGATAGGCTGTGCGCCGGGCGGACGCCCGGCCCAGCTTTGCAAAGGATCCCTCATGCCTGAACAGCCCACCATGCCCGAACAGATTGCATTGAACGACGGCTCCGCCATTCCCCAACTCGGCCTCGGTGTGTGGCAGGTCGACCAGGACATCACCGCCGACGTGG
>NZ_RZPL01000918.1:0-1902 GCF_004022805.1 Mesorhizobium sp. M7A.F.Ca.CA.002.04.1.1
TAATAGAGGTTGGCCGCATAGATCGGCTGCGTCGAATCGCCGACGATGAGCGCGCCCGGCAAAGCGTCGCGGATCATCTCGACGGCGCGCATCTGCCCCTGCAGTGTCGGATTGAGCTCGGCAAAGGCTGCTTTGCGTGTAGTAGCGGCGCGCGACGAACCGCCCTCGCTTGCCCGGACATGGCGGGTTTCCCGAAGCCGTGCTTCTAGCGCCCCGGCGCAATCGGCCTGGATCGAAACCGTCGCCGGGCGGCGGGCAAGCTGGTCCGCGCCGATATCGATGCGGATCAGGTTGGCGGGCAGGACGAAGCCGCCATCGCTGTAGCCGTCATAGTCGGTCGGGCCGAATTCGGTGCCGGCGGCAATCACCAGGTCGGCGTCGGCCATCAGCGCCCGTACTGTCTTCAGGCTGGGACTGGCCGGCACGCAAAGCGGATGACCATGCAGCAGGCCGCGCGCATTGGTGGTCTGGACGACCGGCGCCCCCAGCCGTTCGGCCAGACGCCGCAGTGGCGCTTCGGCGCGTTTGGCGCCGCCGCCGACCAGGATCAGCGGGCGGCGCGCTGCACTGATGAGTTTGGCCGCGTTGGCAATTGCGACACCTTCCGGCACGGGCGGCGTCACATTGCTCAGCATGGCAGCGATGCCATCCGCCGGCTTGACCATGACGTCGGTCGGGATCTCGATATGCACCGGGCCGGGCCGGGCCGATGAAAACAGGGCGAAGGCCTGCGCCAGCGCGCCGGGCAATTCGCCAGCCTCGGTAACGCGCTGCGAAAACAGCGCCACCTTCTCCATCATGCCGCGCTGATCCGGCAATTCGTGCAGATGGCCCAGCCCCTTGCCCAGCGTCGGCGTGGCGTTGACGCCTGAGATCACCAGCATCGGCACCGAATCGGCACGTGCCTGCCCCATGGCGGTGATGGTGTTGGTCAGCCCCGGTCCGGTGATGACGAAGGCGACGCCCGGTCTGCCGCTGGCGCGTGCGTAGCCATCGGCCATGAAGCCGGCGCCCTGTTCGTGACGCGGTGTGACGTGGCGGATCTTGGAGCGCGCTAGCCCGCGGTAGAGTTCTACCGTGTGGACGCCGGGAATCCCGAAGACCGTGTCGACGCCATGGGCTTCGAGCAGCGAAATGAGCGCTTCGCCGAGTGTCGTCATTGGTTTTCCTCCCCTTCCGGCGCGAGGCCTAGTTCGGCCTCGACGGCCTTGATGCCGATCGCCGCCAATTCGCCGGGCGAGAACATCTCGCCGGCCAGGCAGCCTTCGATCCAGAGTCCGTCGATGATCGCATTAATCGCGATGGCATGGTGGCGCAATTGGCTTGCGTCCGATTTGCGCCGTTCGGCGGCGAGCACCTCGGCCACAACCGCTTCCACCTCATTGCGAAAACCAAGGTAGCCTTCGCGGTGGGCGTGGGCCAAGGTCGGATCCGCTCTGGCGCGGCCGATGAAGGTTGCCCAGAGCGAAAACACCCGCGCGTCGATAATCGGCGCATTGAGGTTGGCGGTGACGAAAGCCGCAAGGCGCTGGCGAGGCGAGGCATTCTCCATGACCAAAGCCGCTTTCGCCTGCTCGGTCATGCGGCCCATCAGCGCTGCATAGGCTTCCTGCAGCAATTCTTCCTTGCCGGGAAAATAGTGCCGGATCAGCCCGGCGGTGACGCCGGCACGCAATGCGATGGTGCGCAAGGTGGCGCCCTGCAGGCCATGTTCCGCCACACTGTCCAGAGTGGCCTCGATCAGATCCTGCCGCCGCCGCTCCTCGCCCTCGCGACGGAACCTGCGGCGGGATGGCATATTCATTGGCGCAGGATCGGTCGCGTCAGGCATGTCGGCCCGCCCTCGCAGGCGATGCAGAGCGCATCCGCCTCGAAGATTTCGACCGTGCAGCCGGCGGCTTC
>NZ_RZPL01000919.1:0-1901 GCF_004022805.1 Mesorhizobium sp. M7A.F.Ca.CA.002.04.1.1
GTCTTCATTCCAGGCCCCGCCACCCTGCTGACGATCGCCCGGGCAACGAGTTCCGGAACCAGGGTCGGCATCGCGACGGGCGCCGGGATCGCTGCCGGCGACGTCTTTCATACCGTCATGGCCATGATCGGCATCTCGGCGATCATCGCCGCGTCGGCGACGCTGTTCAGCGTCATCAAGTACATCGGCGCGGCCTACCTGGTTTATCTCGGCATTCGCGCGATCATCGAGAAAACACCGGCCAACCCGGCGGCCGGTGCGCTCGCGATCTCCGCCGGCAAGGCGTTTCGACAGGCTGTCCTGACCGAAGTGCTCAACCCCAAGACCGCTCTGTTCTTCCTCGCTTTTCTGCCTCAGTTCGTGCGGCCTGAAAACGGATCGGTGATGCTTCAGATGGCCGCGTTGGGGGTCATCTTCGTCATACTGGGCCTTTTCAGCACGGTCGTCTTTGCCGTGAGCGCTGGCCGGCTCGGCACGTTCCTGCGCCGAAATCCGTCGGTGTTACGATTGCAGGGCAAAGTTGTCGGCGGCATCTACTGCGCTTTGGGCGTCCGTCTGGCGCTGCAGCAACGCTGACTCTGGACGATAATCGACGCACCCTTTCCAGAGGGCTGGGTGTCAGGACTTTTTGAAGCTCCCGTCGCTCATTTTCACTCGCAATTGCGACGACCGCGCGCTACCCAGTGCGCGGCTTTTCCCGGCCTGACAGCCTCCAATCGCGTAAAGGTTCATTATGCTGCTCGTCGACGTCTATCTCGACAAATCACCCATCCAGGGAATCGGCGTCTTTGCCAAGAACCACATTCCTCGCGGTACTCTGATCTGGAAGTTAGACCCAAGGTTCGATCGGCTCATCGAGGTCGAGACTTATGAGCGGGCGGCCGGCCCGGTGAAGAGCTATCTCGACCGCTACTCCTATCCTGACCGCCGCGATCCGAACTACATCGTCTTCGAAGCCGACGACGCGCGCTACATGAACCATGCCGACGAGCCTAATTGCGACGTCTCCTCACCCGAGGAGAGTTTTGCGCTGCGCGACATCGCGCCTGGCGAAGAGTTGACCTGCAACTACAACCATTTTTTCGAAACGGGCTTCGATTTTCTCGGTGACCGCCACCTGTCATCCGCAGACTCGATCTAGACTAGTTCGCCCTCTTGCGGGCCGGATAGCCGTTTGGATGCGCGGGTATCGCCTTGAGATAGGCGGCGATGGCAGCACGGTCCTGCGGCGCCAGCTCGGCCATGTTTCGCTGCACGTCGACCATGGCGCCGCCGACGGAATCAAAATCGGGCGTGAAGCCGGTTTCGAGGTAGTTGGCGATGTCGGCTTCCGACCAATCGCCTATACCGCCCTCGCCCGATGTGATGTTCGGCACGACGCCGCTGCCTTCGGCAGCCACCGCACCGGCCAGCCACACGTTCTTTTTCGTACCACCTGCGAGGTCGCGCGGCGTGTGGCATTCGCCGCAATGACCCGGCCCCTCGACCAGATAGCGGCCGGCCATGACCGGATCGGGCGTGGCAGCGGGAAATGGAACGACAGGCTGGTCGCTAAGATAGAGCAATTTCCACAGGCCGATGCCGCGACGAATGTTGAAGGGAAAACCGAGCGAATTTGCAGGCGCCTTGCCGGCGACGGCCGGCAGCGTCTTGAGGAAGGCATAGAGATCGCCAATGTCGACCGGATTCATGCGCGCGTAGGACGCATAGGGAAACGCCGGATAGAAGTGTCGGCCCGAAGGCGACACGCCCTTCAGCATGGCATTGGCGAGGTCCTCGACCGACCATGCGCCGATGCCGTCCTTGGCGTCTTGCGAAATGTTGGGCGGCACGAAGGTTCCGAACGGCGTCTTGAGCTCGAGACCGCCCGCGAGTTGAAGCCGCGCATCGCCCTGTGAGCC
>NZ_RZPL01000091.1:0-11511 GCF_004022805.1 Mesorhizobium sp. M7A.F.Ca.CA.002.04.1.1
CTCCGGAACCGCGTCAGCAACCTTACTGATGAAGTCGGCGATGCGCTGGACGTCGAGCCCGATCTCCATACCGATCCAGCCGTACACATCGAAATGCAGCACCGGAGAATAGTCTGGTTGGCCGATTTGCTTGACGCGGTGCGCCACCCATTTGACGAAATCCAGAAAGGTTTCTCCCCCAACGCCGAATTTGCTACGCGAGTTGATGAGGCCATGCGGGATCACATCCACCCCCTTCAGGATCATTTTATCGACATTGATTTCGCGCGCATCACCGCTCTGGCAATAAATTGGGACACGACGATGCGGCATGGATAGGCAAAATTCCGAACAAACCACCTCCGCCATGGTACGACGCGCAGCATGGGCAGCAGCGCTTAAAAGGGCTTGGCTGACCCCATATTCGATGCATAGTGGGAGTCGTTTCCCAGTATGGAGATCGAAGACACTGGAGCAGGCTGTCAAAAAGCTGGACGCATCAATGTTTAAGAGCCGCGGGACAACAACACGTGACGTGAGATCCATGATGGCTCCGACGTCAAACAGGGGGTCACGCCCGCCAGCCCCTGAGTATTGCACTCCCATCATATCGCCCCAGGCGACCATATCGTCTTCCAGGACAAGCCCGACGCTTAAGCAAGCTGCCGGAACACGGATATCACGGAAGCCGGGCGTCAATGGCTCGCCGACGTAAACAAAACCGTCCTGGCCAACCCCTGCCCTAATGGCAGCTTGATCGTCATAAAAGAAGGCGCCGTTGCCGGGCGTGAGAATGACGTCTTTGATCTGCACTGAATTATACTCGAGTTTGGCCAAGCTATGAGCTGCGGCCGGATTTGCGCGCTCTGTCCTAAGTTATGCCCCGTTCGGAATCGGTTTTGCCAATATAAAGCCCCGAACGTGCCCATCTCGTTTTAAGATACGATAAAGTTGTTTTACGGGCGTCAGCGGGGACGGCACCGTCCGCCTCCCCTCTTGGTCGCGGTGCGCCGGATCGTCGCCCCTGCTTCCATAACAGAAGCTAGGCGATCAATCCGTCCGGCCAGCTCCCATCTCGGACCGCCACTTTCAACCATGGTTAGTATAAACCAAGCGATCAAGGATCAAGCAATCTTTTTGGCATGATTTTGGAAGACAGGATCAGCCGCTGATCGATCCGAGGAGCTGGCCTATAAGCTCCAGTCGAGGCCAGTGCCTTCATACCGGAGTTACTACAGCTGGCCAAGGCGCGGCTAATCTGTACCTCTAGTTATGCAGCGGCCGCGCAAGGATGGCTACCCCTTCATTGCGGTCGACATGCGCGCCCGATCCTATGGCTAGGACGATTGATGGCCCAGGCGCTCGGATGTCAATGGACGGAGCGGAAACAGAATCCATAGAGTGTAGGATACCTATAAGATCTCCCGACCTCACTTCATCCAACACAGAGCAGCGAGGTTCGAAGATACCCTGCGCGGGCGATTTCAACTCGTCTGATATCAGCGTCTCAAGGGTCTGACTGGACCTTTTGTTACGGAAAGACACGTCCTCGACTTTTCCTTCGACGAGTCCAAGCATAACGAGCGCGTTGCGAACTCCAGCTTCATAAATCGCTAGAGCTTCTGCGCTAACCGTACCACCGCCGAATTCCGCGCAAACGAATACCTTCCCTAGGCTATGTGCCCAACTGTCGAACATCCCAGCCGTGTCGTCATGTTGCCAGAGCAATGTTACGGGCAGCTTAAATGCCGCTGCCATTGCGAGCGTCTTAGCCATGAGATCCGCATCAGCAATTGGATGCGTGATGACCGCCGGGGGAAAATCCCACGTTGGGCCGAAGCTGTGCAGATCGAAAACGATGTCGGCATTTGGCAACAATACGCGTGAAACCGCATCCGCGATTCGTTCCGTAACAGACCCGTCGGCACGGCCCGGAAACACGCGGTTCAGATTCAAACCATCAAGCGGAGTATTGCGGCTCCATGCTTGAACTGCCAATGGATTAAGCACTGGCAGCACGATGATCCTACCACTGGTTTGCGCTTGTGGCAGCCACTCGATAAGCCGCCGCGCGACTAATGGCCCCTCCATTTCATTGCCATGATTCCCACCGGTGATAAGAAGGCGCGGTCCATCGCCCTTATTAAGACTAAAAACCGGAAGCGAGAACTCTTCATGGTCGGCGCCTCCCGGCACAACGAGGTGTCCTCTGCTCACGCCATGCGCATCGAGATCAAACGTAAGATGTGGTGCTTCGTTCATTGCTTAACCTATTGCGGGTGATCTGGCGACTTTGACCGGGCATATGGTCTTGTACACGGCTATTTTTTTCGCCTGGAACTATGCACACGCGGTCACCACTTCGCCAATATAATGTCCGAGACGGCACCATCGCGTTTTCAGATGACCAGGGCTCGCTCTGCTGACCTGTCCCTTGGTTCGTCACCTTGATCCCGGTGCACTAAGGGAGGAGGAAGGTCAAAGTCGCGGTGGGTAGCCGATTTCAGAAATCGCGCGATCAGCCGGTTGACGTTGGCTAGCTGTTCGTTGTTCAGACGGGCGAAGGATCTGTGCGATCCGGTCAGCGCCGTTGACCTCGAATTCCATCCTGGCGCGCAGCAAGAGGATCGGCAGGTCTGAGCTTGCTGGCGAGCAAGGCCGGCCGATCCCAGACATAGTCCGAATCCTTGATCCGCATGTGCCAGATGATAATTGCAAGAGCTTTACTGGTTTCCGTTTTGGACCAGGTGGCCATTTTATCCGCCCGTTGAAGCCCCGAACAGATGCTTGTCGCCAGTCCGTAGGAATAGGTCGGACGCATCATCAGGAAGTGGATCTGCCACGCCAGTTAGGCAGCGGCTTCCTGTAATGTTCGCTGCATGCTCGGTCGAGAACGCCACCAGACGGCATAGAGGACAAGCATCCAGATTAAAGGCAGAAGCATCAAAAGAGAAGCGACTGCAGCAATCGTCGGGTCGATTTGGTGGCGGATATTCTCCAGCATCTTCAAGGGCAACGTCCGCACCGACAGACCGCCGACCAAAGACGTTATGACCGCTTCATCGAATGACTGGAGGAATGCGAACATGGCGCCGCCGATCACTCCCGGCCTGATTAACGGCAGTGTTACGCGAAAAAACGTTTGCAGTGGTCCGGCACGCATACTCTTGGCCGCCTGCTCTAACGTCCGATCGAAGTTGGCCAACGTCGCAGAAACGATCACCACCACAATTCCAACAGCGCCGATACTGTGAGCGAGGGCGATACCACCCTTTGTGCCGATTAGACCAATCTGGATGAGACCCAGATAAGTCGCGATACCGACCACGATAACTGGAAAGGTGATAGGCGTGATTATGATCATTGTCAGCACGCCGCGAAGTCTTGCGCTTATTCGGCTCAATCCGAAAGCAGCAAGTGTTCCCAATAGAGTAGAAATAACAGCTACCTCGACACCAATCTCGACGCTGGTCCAAGCTGCTCCGCTCCAAGATGCATCGCCGAAAAACGAGCGATACCATTGAAGCGACAGGCCCGAAGGCGGAAATTGCAAAAATGCCCCGGAACTGAACGACATGATGACAACGATTATCCCTGGGAATAAAAGAAAGGCCATCACCAAAACGATAAAAACGATCGCGACGACTTTAGGCCATCGCCTTTCCGCCCCAGGCACGTAGCGCCGTCCCGTCCACCGTTTGACACGATAGGGACGCAGAATTTCGCTGAAGTTTCGTTTGATAACAAGAACAATGGGTAGTCGGGACATCGAGCCCTTCGGAGCTCGAGTTTGGCTTTGCTCTTGTTTGCCGGAGAGGTCAAGCCCGACCATGGAAAGCACCACAATGGCAAACCCGAGAAGGATGAAGGACGCAGCGGCAATGCGCGGAATATCGAACGAGCTATTCACCTCGGCCGCAATGAAGGTTGAAAGCATGGCATCGCGCAATCCCCCAAGTGCCGCCGGCGTGATATAGAATCCTAGGCAGAACACAAAAACTAGGAGCGAGCCACTCCGTGCGCCTGGAATGCTAAGGGGGAGAAATACACGCCTGAAAGCGGTGAAAGGTCCCGCTCCCATACTGCGTGCAGCAGCCATCAAGGACCGATCGATCCCCATCATCGCACTAACCAAGGGAAGTATCATCATCGGCAGCATGATGTGGACCATGCCAATATAGACCGCGGTTCGGTTATAGATGAGTTGCAGAGGTCGATCGATCAATCCGACGTCCAGCAAGATGTTGTTGATGACCCCGCGATCCCCAAGAATAACAATCCATGCGTAGGTACGCGCCAGCCCACTGGTCAAATAGGGGATGATCACGAGAGCGATGAGCGTCATGCGCAGAGTCTTGGATGCCGTGACGATCAGATACGCGGTTGGATAGCCTACGATTAAGCAGATGGCAGTTGCGACCAGACTTATTTCTATCGTTTGAAAGAGCACCCGCACATTAGCTGGCTGGGCGAAAAACGCTCCGTAGTATTGGAACGAGAAATCGGGGGCATTGACACTGCTTAGGAAAAGCAAGGTTATAGGGGCACCGAAAACCACAAGCAAAAGCGCGAACGCGGGCGCGGTTAACCCAAGTGGCACCTTGGCCATTCTGCGCAAAAGCTTCATGGATATCCCTTATCAATCGCTTATGGCGAAACGAAGCGAATGTCTGACCGCAGCCACGTGAGGCAAACCTCCTCGCCTGGCTGGAAAACAGGTTGGTCTGCCGCGACATGTTCCCGGACGATGAGAACATTGTTGCCAACGCGAACATGGTATTTTCGCAGAGGGCCGGCAAAAATCATATCGTCGACCGCACCGGCAACATATTGCCGCTGGTCCGTTTGAGCCCACTCCGCAGTCTTCGGAAGTACACTGATGCGCTCTGGCCTTATCATCGCAACGGTGCCGATTTGCGGCGCGTTGCCCCCTCTGGCCAGCAACAAGGCATCCTCGAGAATGTTCGCCTCACCCAGAAATTTAGCGACAAAGCACGATGATGGCCGATCATAGAGGGCCTCTGGTGTATCGATTTGCTCGACACGTCCTGCGCGCATTACAACAATCCGGTCTGACAGAGTAAGCGCCTCCTCCTGGTCATGCGTAACGCACACCGTCGTGATACCGAACTCCTTGTGCAAGCTCTTCATCTCGATCTGCATCTGCTCACGCAGGTTACGGTCGAGTGCGCCAAGCGGTTCATCAAGTAATAGGAAGGGTGGATCGGCAATCAGCGCGCGGGCTAGCGCCACGCGCTGCTGCTGACCGCCACTCAATTGGGATGGCATGCGACCGCCGAATTCCCCTAGATGCACGCGCTCAAGCATACGGGCTACCCGAACCTTCCTCTGATCGGGAGCCATGCCCCGCATTTCGAGAGGGAATTCCAGGTTTCGAGCCACTGTGAGATGCGGGAACAGCGCATAGCTCTGGAACACAATTCCTTGATCGCGCCGGTAGGACGGGACCGAAGCCACTGAATGGCCGGCGATCATAATATCACCCGAACTCGGGGCCTCAAAGCCGGCCAAGAGCATCAGGGTAGTGGTCTTACCCGAGCCGCTCGGGCCGAGAATCGTCAAGAACTCGCCGCGACGCACGGTCAGCGACAGATCCCTGACCGCCGGAACACTCCCGTACATCTTGGTAACACTGCTGAACTGAATTTGTGGCACCGATTGGTTCACATCTGCAGCGTCAACTTCCGAACGGGGGGCGGTATTCATTGCGTGCATGTTCACTGTGGCTCCTCCACCATCGCTGGCGTGCATTAGCAGGCATTTGCCGTACCTTCTGCCGTCGTACCCGATGCCGTGAGCGGAGAGGCTAGTGGGCTACCCCGCTCCCCGTCACATTTTCAGCATCAGTTTCGACTTTAGCCCGGTATGGAGTTACCCCGACCGGACTTTCGCACTTCAACCAACCCTACTGCAGGATCCACTCATTCCACCGCTGGATAAGCATCTCAGTGTTGGAAACACCGCTGGGGCCTACCTCATTGTACCATTTGCCGTTGATGGAAACGCTGCTCTTGATGTAATCTGGGTGGGTAGGGAGCTTGCGCGCAACTTTCTCGGGAAGAAGTTTGAACGCATTGCCGTTGCTTGGTCCCTCAGGAAACAATTGGCAAAATGCTGCCTGACGTTCCGCGCGAGTGGCGAATTCGATAAACTTCTGCGCAGCCTTCGCGTTGGGTGAACCCTTTGGAATGACCCAATAATCCCACTGCAGCTTCGCCTGGTTTCGATTGATCTCCGTCGCGGCGCCCTGATCGATCAACAGTAGAGCTCTTCCGTCATACGATTGAGCGATGTCAACGACCTTATCATGCAACATCTGTTGAATCTCTGATCCGCTGCTCCACCACTTACGGATGTGCGGCTTTATTTTGTCCAAACTGGCAAACACCCGGTCGATATCCATCGGGTAGAGCTTATCGGGAGATACACCGTCCGCTAACAGGGCCTCTTCCCAGGGTCCTTCTGAACCAAACTGGCCGGACACCAAGGTGCGAACGCCGGGAAACTTATCAGCATCCCAGAATTCAGCCCAGTTTGTCGGCCGGGGTTTATCAGCTGGGAATACGTCTGTGCTATATACCATATTATATGAGTAAATCAAATTTGCCACGCCAAACGGTTGCTTGGCAAATTCATAAATTCCGTCTAGCTCTTCTTTCCTGAACAAGGAGTAATCAATTTCTTCAAGAATTCCTTTCTTAGCTGCGACCAAGCCGGACCCTTGCGTAAGCGCCCCGACATCTACCGTGACATTGCCCGATTTTACCATCAACTCGACCTGTCCCATACCCATGTCGTCGGTGATTGGGTTGACCTTGATACCGGTCTCAGCTTCAAATGGCTTAGCGTAAGCCTCAATGTTAGCCTTTCCCCAATCGCCGCCGCCTAGCACTACGTTGATCTGGTTGGGTGTTTGGGCCGCAACGCGGCCCGCAATTGAAGACAGAGCGCCAGCCGCCATGGCGGTCGATGTCGCCTGCAGCAATCGTCGGCGATTTATTTCGTATTTCATGTCGTTACCCTCTTCTTGTGATCTCAGCCTTGATTAGCCAAGGTTGTTTTGCTTGGACAATGTCATGGTGCTAGAGCAGCCTCGGCCAAGTTGACCCAGTATCCAATGCCGTATGGCAGTGCTTCATCGTTAAAGTCGTAGGTTGGATTATGGAGAGCAGCAGTCGATCCATTTCCAAGCAGTATACATGCCCCCGGCCGCGCCTCTAGCATGTACGCGAAGTCCTCTGACCCCAAACTAGGTTTGACTTTGGGGTTCACCGATGAATGGCCGACCAGAGCACGCGCCACCTCTGTTGCCCGACGCGTTTGATCGGGATGATTGACAGTGAGGGGCTCCAGGCGGCGATGCTGAAACTCGACCTTCGCCCCGGAAGCGCGTGCAATATTTTCCGCGCACGCCTCAATCTGTTTTTCAGCGAAGTCGCGCAAAATCGGTGACAGTGTCCTGACTGTTCCGGCAATCTCCGCGCGTTCGGGAATGATGTTGTAAGCTTGTCCGGCGTTCAGCTTTGTGACGGAGATCACCAGGGACTCGGTGGGGTCCGTGTTGCGTGAGACTAGTGTCTGCAAGCCTAAAATGATCTGAGCTGCAACAACGACGGGGTCAATTGTCAGATGGGGAGCGGCCGCGTGACCCCCTCTGCCTTTGACCACAATATCGAACTCGTCGAGCGCGGCAAAAATCGAACCTTCGCAAATGCCGAACGCACCAACCTCCATGCCTGGCCAATTGTGCATGCCAAAGACCTGAGATATCCCGAAACGGTCCATGATCCCCTCCTGGACCATTCTTTGGCCGCCGCGGCCATCTTCCTCGGCAGGTTGGAAGATCAGGGCAACGGACCCTTTGAAGTTCCGGGTCGCGGCGAGGTATTTCGCGGCGCCAAGGAGCATTGCAGTATGCCCGTCGTGACCACACGCGTGCATCTGTCCGGACCTTTTCGACGTCCAAGGTTTGCCTGAAGCTTCGAGTATAGGCAGAGCGTCCATGTCGGCCCGCAACCCGATAGTGGGCCCATCTCCGAGTTGACCTTGGATCAACGCAACCACGCCGGTTTCAGCTATCCTGCACTCGATGTGGTTAATCCCGAAGGAAGCCAGCTTTTCCGCCACAAATGCCGCTGTGTCATTCACCCGATAGTCAAGCTCCGGATTCTCGTGCAGGTACCGGCGCCAAGTCATCGCTTCGATCTCGATCTCCTTGAACCTGTCAACGCCAACCATAGGCACGTTCCCGCATTTGAGTAATTTGGATCAGGCGCCGGTGCGTAATTAATGATCGATGCCACCGGTGTTTTCGTCAAATGCAGTTTGGATATCGTAACCATCTAGAACCGAGATAGCCCCGCGTTCAGGCCTCGGTGTTGGCGCCGGCGACTGCGACCCGATAACAAGCCGTTTGCCCTCAAATGGATAAGCTTCGGCCTTAGAGGACCAGCTGCGAAGTGCTGGCAATCATAAACTCTGGCTCTGCTGGCAACGGCCAATGGCAAAGGTCTGAGTAGGAAGAGCTGTCACCATCGCGACACTCCTCCCCCTCCCACGACCTACTTTCCAGGACTGCATGCGCTTTGCCACTCAATCCGCAAACCGCAGACCCTAGGCGGCGTGGACAAATTCGATGTTAGCAGGGTCGCTTTCCTGCGATCGGGTTGTTAGCATTGGGAATGACACTGGAAGAAGAGAGCGAACGAGCTACGTCGATGCTGATTGGCAAGGTTGTTCGCCGTGTCATGCGCCACCGCGATGGAGAGGTGGTGATCGAGTTTGAGGATGGCAGCCGATTTTTCGCGGATAGCGACAGCCCTCTCGAACTGTCCATCACCTTGGCGGAATAGTATATCCGCCTTACGGAATTTCGGACGTCGATGCGATTGACGTAGCCCAAGAGGATTGATTCAAGGCTGCTTTTTGGAGGCAGGTTTGAGCAGGGGCGATCTCACCGAAGCAGAATGGCGTGTTCTCAAGGGCTTGCTGCCCATCGACCCTGACAAACGCGGCCGAGGTAGACCTCCCAAGCAGAATCGTTCGATCATCAACGGCATTCTCTGGCGGCTCCGCTGCGGCGCTCCATGGCGGGATGTCCCGCCCAAATACGGCAGTTGGAACACCATCTATCGTCGGTTCCGACGCTGGAGCGAGGCCGGGGTCTGGGAGACCGTGGCGGTAATGCTCGCCGAGGTCATGGCGGACAGCGGCCACTACAGCATCGACAGCACCACAGTTCGCGCCCATGTCTCGGCAGCGGGCGGAAAAGGGGGACTCGTGCACCGGACGCCTTCCTTGCGGACAAGGGCTACGATGCCGATACCATTCGCGCCGATCTCGCCGAGCGGAAGATTAAACCCGTCATACCCGGCCGATCAAACCGCCGCGTGAAGATCGAGTATGACCGGGCGCTCTACAAGCAGCGGAACCGAATCGAGCGCATGTTCGGCCACCTCAAAATCAACCGGGCCATTGCCACCCGCTACGATCAATTGGCCAATAGCTTCCTCGGAATGGTCTACCTAGCCACCGCCAGATACTGGCTCAAATTTGTCCACGCCGCCTAGCATCACGCCCGATAAAGTGTTGGCGGGATTTCGCTCAGGAGTTCCGCGCCGCGCTCTGTCACGAGCACGTGTGCGCCGGCACCAAATAGGTAGCCACTTTCGCTGCACAAAATGTTTGGCATGTGCAGGGTCATGCCAGCTCGGAGTGGTTCATTTACATCGGGCTCCAGGCTTAGGTCGCCGCGCTCAGTCCAATTGATGCCAGTTTGGTATCCTGTTCGTTGGCGGAAGACGCCCTTGCGTCCAGATCGCTTCAACACCTCGCCCCCAGCAGCGTGAACGTCCGCCGGCGTAGCACCTGGTCGAATCGAGGAGACAAGGGCCGCAATGACCTCTTCAGCCAAGCCGTGCAAAGATTCGGTTTCGGGATGTTTGCCAAGGACTGCGCATCGAACCATTCCCACTGTATACCCGTGTTTCGAAGCCCCTATCTCCAGAAAGGCAGGTTCGTTGTTGCTGAGAGGATGATGGGTCGCTGGCGCATGGGGCAACTTCACTCGCTCTCCAAACAAAATGGTACCCGGCGCAAGCCCGATATCCCCAGCGGCGTTGCTGGGGTCGTTTGTTACCGCCGCAGCTAGGGCCGCTGCCATTTCGATCTCCGTAATGCCGGGACGAAGCGATTGCTGAAAGGTTCGAATTGCCACGTCAGTGAGTCGAACAGCATCGCGCATACACGCCAACTCAAGTTCTCCTTTCACTGCTGACACTGACGAGACCAGTCGGGTGACGTCAGTAATCTTCAGATCCGGGAGCTGGTCTTGGACTGCGCGCACGTCGGCGGGCGCGAGATTCCAGCAGCCAAGCTCGAAACCGACTCGCTTATTGTCCAGTCCGAGTCGACGCAATACATCGGCGCAGACCCTGCCAAAATCAGGCTGATGTGTATAGGTTTCAATTTCCTCGATGCAGCTATATGAACGTACTGCCTGCTCGTCATATTCTCGGACAACAAATATCGGGACCCGACCCGGCATCAGAATAAGAGGGAAAGGCGCGAAATATCCACCGCTCCCATCGTAGCCGCTGAGATACTTCAAGTGGCCGTGCGCCGTTACTACGATTGCGTCCAAGCCTGCCGTAGCAACCGCATCCAGCACATTGTTTTGCCGGCGCTCATACTCTGATATCGGAAACGGTACACCAGTCAGAGGAATTGCGGAGCGTGTCGTCGCCATATCTCACCTCAATCAGTGTGTCGTGGTTTGGTTGCGCAAAACGCGCGATCGCGTCCATGTTCGAAATTGAACAAAAGCTTCGCCGGCTCATGCGGGGTGACAATCCCCTTTCCTGGCGGCTAGCGTCAAATGCTGTTTTTATATCGGCTGCATCTCGCAGCGAGATGCGCATAGTGCCTTCATCGGCCGCTCAATGCAGGCAACGCTGGTCTCCGACAGCTTTGTTCTCGCCAGAGGATCGCCGACAAAGGCGCCGAGTTGCTCGGCAAGCTCGTCAGCCTCGGCCAGAAGAACCATGCTGACGACCTTGAGCTTGGCAGCGAGTCGGCGCGCCTTCGCATTCTTGCCGGCGAAGCCGCCGACGCCGGGGGAACTGTGCCGGCGCCACGCAACAGCATGTTTGCACTGATGTAAGGCCGCTGCGACACCAGCGACGGCTCTCCGCCGCCACCTCCGCATCTCGCTACCAGATGACACTAATACAAAGACTGCATTTGGCGCATCCGACGTGTAAGAGGATCGTGTCGCGCGAAGTGGTTAAGCTTGGCGGAACCGAATCGGTCGGAGCAATGAGCAAAGCGGCGGGCGCAGATGCGGATGTAGTTTCGCCGAAGACGTTTGCGCCGCTCAGGAATACGACATTTCGCTCAATCTGGTTTAGCCTCTCAAGTCTCTTCCCTTGGCTGGCTGATGCAGACCGTTGCTATCAGCTGGCTAATGGCAACGGTTCCGACCTCCGATCTGATGGTTGCGCTCGAGCAGGC
>NZ_RZPL01000920.1:0-1901 GCF_004022805.1 Mesorhizobium sp. M7A.F.Ca.CA.002.04.1.1
TGCTCACGACGGCCAGGTTCCGCTGACAGTGGCGCGCGATGCCGTCGCCGGCTTCGCAAGATCCGTCAAAATCTTGCAGGACCCGCTTGCCCAATTCCCTTGGATGGACGGCACAAGGTCAGGTCGTGGTGGGGTAATCGCTTAGCCTTGATAAGGGGCGGCGCCATCAGGATGGTCCGGCTGCATGGTCGTCGTTTCCGCATCGCTACAAGGTGAGCTGCCCTGCCAGCTCACCTTTGGCGGGCGGTTGTTGTTCGCGCCGTTAGTACGGTTTTTTGGCGGGCGCGTCCGCGTCGCCATCAGCGGCATGCGACACTATCGCAGATTATGCCACGGCCCTCAGCGGAGGCTCCGCCATTGTCCCTAGGCCGTCGCATTCCGTGCAGGCCCCGTCTTTCCGGGGCAGCCACCCCGATGGGTTCCCTGCGGGCAGCAGTGCCCGTTTGACGCATACCATTTGGAGCAGTCGAAAACCCTGCCGCTGCCATGACAGCGCGGGCATTCCATATTCGATGAAATCATACCAATTCTTGCCCAACCCAAACGCACTCGCCCCATGCCGCAAGTAACAGGAATCATTGCGCTTTCAAGCACATTGCCCTGACTTAAATTGGGGGGATCGACGGATGGCCGGCATCGATGGCGAACTATCATTGCGCCGTAATTGAGTTGCTCGTGAAAATCTTGCTCGTCACAAGCCGGGTTGGGCATTGGTCGGCACCAGCAGGCTGCGCCGCCTTGTCCGGTTCCTTGTCGGCAGTGACAGCGACTGCGTCGCCGGGCTGCGCGTTGGCGGCCTGTGTGGCCGTGGACGCGAAGAGGACCGTCTGAGTGATGAGAGCCGAAACCGCGGCAACCTGAACCAGCACGGCGGCAAGGGCGATCTTCTTGAGCATGCGAGAAAACGCTCTTTGGCGCTCCCGGTTCCCCCATTCAGGTTTTCGGCTTGCTGCGGGAACAAGGGACCGGCAGTGCGGTTAACTCGATTATGCCGAGCAAGATCAAAGAACCACCATCGAAGCCCGAACCGGAGAAGCTACCTGTCCGACGTCGGGACAAAGAAGCCCCGCCAGAGCTTGAACATGTCGACCCGCCACCACGAGATGTGCGAGAGGCACCGGCACCCAACCCGAACGGTGACAAGAGATGAAATCCTGATGAGATCGCCGTGAAGAGATCGCCGTGATCGAAGCGCGCTGCATAGCGGCGCCAGGTCAAGTTGAGGATCAACCTGCGGCTGCCTGCGGTTTTCCAGACATGCCATAGATCAGCCCCTATGGGCGACCTGACCGTCTCAACGCTTTGAAGAATTTGGCTCCCCGGGCCGGACAAGTTCGTTAAATCGAACCGGGAAAAAATAAGCCAGAAAACCCTTTAACTGCAATCGCTTATGCGACTTCTTCCCCAAAGCGTCGACCGCCTTGGTGTATCTCAAGGGGTAGCAGCGGTGTATCTCTCAGTCAAGCGGAATGACGTTCCTTGGTGATTACTGAGATTGCAAATCAACGTCGCTCCTGCAGGGCCACTACGCCGTCAGCTACCCGGAAGTACGTTGTCAGCAGGGGAGAGATGGTCCGGAAGGCGTTCGCTTGTCCAGCAAGGCCCTCGACCACACTCGACATCTGCCGTGTCACGTTGGCGAAACTCCTGTAGACATCCTTCAGGCTCTTTGATTAGAGGATCACTGAAGAGAGGCCACATGGTCCCCTGAGTTCAGTCAGGTATGCAAATTGCTGCTGCGAGAGTTCCTCATTAGGGAGAAAGGGAAGCACAGCTTCCATTTTGTTGGCTGCGTCTGCAAATAGCTGGGCGGCTTGTTGGAACTGCTCTCTACCAGCCCCAAGACCGGCGGCCCCCTCTCTCTCTCGAAGCCCTTCGATGACCTTCCCAACGCCGTCCAG
>NZ_RZPL01000921.1:0-1898 GCF_004022805.1 Mesorhizobium sp. M7A.F.Ca.CA.002.04.1.1
CTTCCAGGCCATGCTTGGCAATCTGCGCCAGGCCGTCACCGCGCAGCTGATGCGCGTCGAACTGGTCCGTCAGGCCGCCGAAGCGCCACCTCCGGAAGCCCCCGACATGTTCGGCACCCATATCGACGGCAGCACCGGCGAAAACGACTTCGAAGGCGGCGAAACCGCCCTCCTGGTCCGCCCGGAGACAACCGCAATCGTCGCCCCCGAAGACCGCGACCCCAACAACCAGGCCACCTGGGGCAAGGTAGGCCGCAACGAAGCCTGCCCCTGCGGTTCGGGGAAGAAGTACAAGCACTGCCATGGGGCGTTTGCGTAAAGGCGCGGCGCTTTCCTTCTCCCGTCACTATACGGGGAGAAGGTGGCCCGCAGGGCCGGATGAGGGGCGGCGCCTGCGTTCGCGATTAGCCAATCTCCCCACCTGAGGGGGAGATGGCCGGCAGGCCAGAGGGGGGCGATGTCCCGCCGACTAAGCCGCCTCGAACTCGAACTTCAGCTGCGCGGCCTCATCCTCTGGCAGCCAAGGCACCATCTGAGGCACGATCTTGCGATAAAGCCGGGTGCTATCCTGATCGGCAACGTCTCCGTGCTGCGCGCCTCGGCGATGATGAAACAGCGGCGCAAACCTCAAACGCCTGTGCCGCCCCTCATCCGCCTGCCGGCACGTTCTCCCCGTATAGGGACGGGGCGAAGGAAATTCCTCACCCAACCGTTTCTTAATGTGTCTCCGCTACACCAACGCCTGAAAAAGAAGCGGAAAACGGAGAGAAATCGGGGTGCGCTTTTCCGCGGCCACGACTGCCGGGCGGTTCTTGCCGCAGCGTTGGGCGCTGCGCATGGGGCCGTTGCTTGGCCGCATCGATGCTGTGCTGTTCACCGCCGACGAGCGCGGCGAGGCCAGCCGCATGTCGGTTATCGCCTTCTCGGTCCGCATCGTCAGCGCCGTCATTGCCTTCGTCAGCCAGGTGCTGATGGCACGCTGGATGGGCTCGTTCGAGTACGGCATCTTCGTCCTCGTCTGGGTGACGATGGTCATCGTCGGCAATCTCGCCTGCCTGGGCTTCCACACCTCCGTCATCCGCTACATTCCCGAATACCGCGAGCGCGGCTTGATGGACGAGTTGCGCGGCATCGTGCTGGCCAGCCGTCTGTTCGTGCTGATCGCCTCGACGCTGATTGCCGGGCTCGGCGCGCTCGGCGTCTGGCTGGCGGCACCCTGGATCGAGAGCTACTATGTGATCCCGTTCATCCTCGGCGTCATCTGCCTGCCGATGATCGCCATGTCCGACCTTCTGTCGGGCCTGGCACGCGCCAACAGCTGGGCGCTGTTTGCCCTGTCGCCGACCTATCTGGTGCGGCCGGTGCTGATCCTGCTGTTCATGGCGCTGATGCTGCTGGCGGGCTATGCTCCTGACGCAAAGACCGCGATCTTCGCCTCGATCGCCGCCACCTACGCCACAACGCTCGGCCAGCTTATCGGTGTCACCCAGCGCATGGAACGGCAGATTCCGGCCGGGCCGATGAAGGTCCATTTCGCGCAATGGTTCGTCGTCTCGCTGCCGATCTTCCTGGTCGAGAGCTTCTTCTTCCTGCTGACCAATGCCGACGTGCTGATGGTCGGCGCCTATATGGACCCCAATGACGTCGCCGTCTATTTCGCCACGGTGAAGACCCTGGCGCTGGTGCATTTCGTCTACTTCGCCGTCAAGGCCGGCGTTGCCCAGCGCTACGCCCAGTTCACCCATGGCGACCCGCAAAGGCTCGCCGCCTTTGCCCGCGAGACGGTGTCGTGGACGTTCTGGCCTTCGCTGTTGATGGCGCTGCTGGTGCTGGCGCTCGGCGAGCCGATGCTGGTGCTGTTCGGCCCGGAATTCAGCAGCGGCTATCCCTTGCTGTTC
>NZ_RZPL01000922.1:0-1895 GCF_004022805.1 Mesorhizobium sp. M7A.F.Ca.CA.002.04.1.1
GGAGCTGATCGTAGGAAACGCTGTCGCCGAAGCCGCAGACCATCGCCGCCACTTGCGTGTCGAACACTGGATGCGGAACCAGATCGCCGAGATGGACGATGATTTCGATGTCCTGCCGCGCGGCGTGGAAGACTTTGACCACCGCCTCGTTGGCCATCAGCCTGAAGAACGGCTTCAGGTCGATATCGGGAGCCAGCGGATCGATCAGTGCCGTCACGCCGGGAGCGGCCATCTGGATCAGGCACAGGATCGGCCAAAACGTCGTTTCTCGAATGAATTCGGTGTCGACAGTGACGAAATCCGACTTTTCGAAAGCGGCGAGAACGGTCTCGAGTTCTTTCTGGGTGGTGATGACGTGCATCAAATCGCTTTTGGCAGGAGTAAGGTCTTCCTAGATTTCAGCCGCCGGGGCTTTCGTCAAGCTTTGGCACCGCCATCATGAGGTTCCCGGACCGTCGGAATCGCCGTTTCTCCTGGCCAGCCGCGCGAAAACCGTCGAAGTGCGCAGGAGCGCAATGAAGCGGCCGCGCCTGCCCGCCGGCACGCCGGACCGAGCCTGCATGCGGTAGAGGATGACAGCGATGAAGATCGCATAGACCACCGCGCTGAATACAAACAGGGCGCCCGGTCCGAAATATTGCATCGCCGTCGAGGCGGCGAACGGGCCGCCGATCGCGCCGAAGGAATAGAACAGCATCAGCGCCGCGTTGATCAGCACGAACTCGCCGGTGTCGGCGCGATCGTTGGAGTGGGCCGCCGACAACGAATAGAGCGGCATGGCGAAACAGCCGAAGATGAAGACGAGGACGAAGTTGAGCAGCGGATTGCTACCGGCGATGAACACCAGCGCCAGCGCCGAAAGCATCGCGCAGCAGGTCGTCATCAGCAGCACCCGGCGCCGGTCCCAGCGGTCGGAGAGGTAGCCGAGCGGATACTGGATGATGGCGCCGCCGAAGATGCCGACGCTGACGAAGGTCACGACATCGGCGACCGACATGCCGATCTGCTCGGCATAGACCGGGGACAAGGTGCGAAAGGCGCTGTTGGTGACGCCGACGGCGATGCAGCCGAAGCAGCCCAGCGGCGAAATCCGCCAGACGCGCGCCAGGTCGAGCTTGACCTCTTCGGGTGGTGTCGGGTTGGAGCGGTCGCCGAGCGACACCGGCACCAGCGACAGCGTGATCATCATCGACATGATGGCGAAGATAGCGAAACCGCCAGCGCCGAAGATCGGGATCAGGAACTGGGCTGATGTCACCGAACCGATGTCGACCATCCGGTAGATCGCCAGCACGCGTGCCCGATCGTGATTGCTGACGCCGGAATTCAGCCAGCTTTCGACGATGGTGAACAGCCCGGCGAAGCAGAAGCCGCCGGCAAGACGCACCGCGCACCACATCACCGGATCGATGACCAGCACCAGGAGCAAGGTGCCGACTGAGGCGATTGCCGCCAGCGCCGAAAATGCCCTGATATGGCCGACCGCCTTCATGATGCGGGTGATGGCTAGGCAGCCGAGCAGGAAGCCGGCGAAGTAGAAGGTGCCCATCAGGCCTATGTCGGAAGCGGAAAACCCTTCCTGCGCGCCGCGCAGCGCGATCAGCGTGCTCTGCAGCCCATTGCCGCCGAGCAGGATGCCTGCGGCGAGAAGAAGCGGGATCATCGGGCGGATGGAGGACATGAAGAGGCGATCACGTGTCGGTGATCCCTTCTTGGACCATCGCCCTGGCCAACGCCAGCAGCAATTCCCGGCAAACTACAGCGAGGATATGTCCAACTCTTCGTGGAAGGTCCAAACGCTTATGAACGGGCCGTCGTTTAGGTTCTTGCTATAGATCGTCATGATCACCTGTTGCCGTTGATCGTCGCGCGGAGGCAACTGACCGGTGATGAGC
>NZ_RZPL01000923.1:0-1891 GCF_004022805.1 Mesorhizobium sp. M7A.F.Ca.CA.002.04.1.1
CTTCGACGTTGCGCAGGTCGCATGGAATGAACAGCGGCGCGGCATGTCCGTCGGCCGCAATCGCGTCGACCAGACGTTGGGATGGTTCTTCGGCCATGTCAACGAAGGCGACGCGGCTGCCCTGGGCGCAGAAATGGCGCACCAGGCTTTCGCCGATGCCGCTGCCGCCGCCTGTTATGAAGACGCTGCGGCCCTTGAGGCTTGGATAGATCGCGTAGCCGATTTCATCCGTCATCGCGCGCCTCTCTAGTGCGAATGTCGAGGAATGCCGGCATCGCGCCGGCCGACGAGAAAGTCGAAATCGCAGCCCTTGTCGGCCTGCAGCACGCGCTCGACATAAAGGCTCTGGTAGCCGCCCTCCGGCGACGCCGGCGGCTTCCAGTCACGCCGGCGGATGGCGAGCTCCTCTTCCGACACCAAAAGTTCCAACCGGCGGCCGGCGACGTCGAGCTCGATGAGGTCGCCGTCGCGCACCAGCGCCAGCGCGCCGCCTGCGGCTGCTTCCGGCGCCACATGCAGAACCACGGTGCCGTAGGCGGTGCCGCTCATGCGCGCGTCCGAAATGCGCACCATGTCGGAGATGCCTAGCTTGAGCAGTTTGGCCGGCAGCGGCATGTTGCCGACCTCGGCCATTCCGGGATAACCGCGCGGCCCGCAGTTCTTCAGCACCATCACCGAGGTGGCGTCGATGTCCAACTCCGGATCGTCGATGCGGGCGTAGTAATGCTCGATGTTTTCGAACACCACCGCCTTGCCGCGATGCTGCATCAGCTCGGGCGTTGCCGCGGACGGCTTGATGACCGCGCCGTCAGGCGCCAGATTGCCGCGCAGGATCGAAATGCCGCCTTCCTTGGTCAGCGGCTGGCTCAGCGGCCGGATCACCTCGCTGTTGTAGTTCGGCGCGCCGTCGATCAATTCACCGATGGTCTTGGCGCTGACGGTCATGGCGTCGCGATGAAGAAGCCCCACTTCATCAAGCGACGCCATGACCGCAGCTAGCCCCCCGGCGTAGTAGAAATCTTCCATCAGGAACCGGCCCGACGGCATCAAATCGACAATAGTTGGAACGTCACGACCTAGGCGGTCCCAGTCTTCGAGGCTGAGATCGACACCGATCCGGTTGGCGATGGCGATCAGATGCAGCACCGCATTGGTCGAGCCACCGATCGCGCCGTTGACGCGAATGGCGTTCTCGAACGCTTGCCTGGTGAGGATCTCCGCGATCCTAACGTCCCTGCGCACCAGATCGACGATCTGGCGTCCGGCCATCTGGGCGAGCACGCCACGGCGCGAATCCACCGCCGGGATCGCGGCATTGTCCGGCATGCCGATGCCGAGCGCTTCGACCATGCTGGCCATGGTCGAGGCTGTGCCCATCGTCATGCAGCTGCCCGCCGATCGGCTTTGGCCCTGCTCGGCGGCGAGAAAGTCGGCAACCGGCATGCGGCCGGCTTTAACCTCCTCGGCGAATTTCCAGACATGGGTGCCCGAGCCGATATCCTGTCCGCGGAACTTGCCGTTGAGCATCGGCCCGCCGGAAACGGCGATGGTCGGCAGGTTGCACGACGCAGCCCCCATCAGCAGCGCCGGTGTGGTCTTGTCGCAACCGACCAGCAGGATGACGCCATCGATCGGATTGCCGCGGATGGACTCTTCGACATCCATGCTGACCAGATTGCGAAACAGCATGGCGGTGGGGCGCATGTTGCTCTCGCCCAGCGACATCACCGGGAATTCGAGCGGCAGGCCGCCGGCTTCATAGACGCCGCGCTTGACGTGGTCCGCCAGCGCCCGCAGGTGGGCATTGCACGGGGTCAATTCCGACCAGGTGTTGCAGATGCCGATCACCGGGCGGCCGTCGAAAGCGTCGGCGGGAATGCCCTGGTTCTTC
>NZ_RZPL01000924.1:0-1891 GCF_004022805.1 Mesorhizobium sp. M7A.F.Ca.CA.002.04.1.1
GTGCCGGATATTTCGATGGCGCCGGGAAAATCGGGGAAGACTTCCAGGAAGGCCTCGGCTGCGATGATAGAGGCGGCAAGGCCGCCCTTCATGTCGCAGGCGCCGCGGCCATAGACCCTGCCGTCCCTGACGATGCCGGCGAAGGGATCGACGGTCCAGCCATCACCGGCTTCGACCACGTCGATATGCGAGTTGAAGTGGACGCAGGCGCCCGGCGACCTGCCTTCGGAACGGGCAACGACATTGACGCGCGGGTAGCGGTCGGTGTCGCCGGGCGTGCCTTCGGCGCGGATGAACTCGGTCTCGAAACCGCTCTTCTTCAGCCGCGCGCCGAGATATTCGGCGCATGGCCGGTAGGCCTCGCCGGGTGGATTGATAGTCGGAAAACGGATCAGTTCGGCGGTCAGCGCGACGACGTCGTCGCGCCTGTCATCGATTGCCTGGAGGAGTCGCTGGTTCATGCGCAGAGTTGAGCAGCGATCCCAGCGGTTTTGCAAGCCCGCCGGCGATCAAGCCGGTGCGGCGTGTCGTTGCGGCAACTATTGCGGGAAATCGTTCAAATTCGCTGCTTTGGATTGGCGAATTGGTCAAGGTGTGTGTGTTAGCCCGTGCATCTGCCATTAAAAAGATGAAAAACAATCAGGCAGGCAGGTTAGGGGCAATCAAAGGGGTTTGATCGCATGAAAAAGACAGTTCTCATGGCAACCATGTTTGTTGCAATGCTGTTCGGTGCTTCGGGGCAGGGCTGGGCAGCCAGCCTCGTTGCAAATATAGACGTGTCGTCGCAGACGATGACCGTCAGATATGGCGCGTCGGTTTACCGGTGGAGTGTCTCCACCGCCCGCACCGGCTATTTCACGCCGCGCGGCACCTATCGGCCGCAGCGCACGGCCAGGATGTGGTATTCGCGCAAATACCATATGTCGCCGATGCCCTATTCGGTGTTCTTCCATGGCGGCTATGCCATCCATGGAACCGGCGCCGTCAGGCAGCTCGGCCGCCCGGCGTCGCATGGCTGCGTGAGGCTGCACACGGCCAATGCCGCCACGTTCTATTCGATGGTGCGGGAAGTGGGTTTCGGCAACACGCGCATTGTCGTCACCAACTAAGGCGGGTTCAGGTTCGCTGTTGTCTGCTGGCGCTGGGCTAACCCCACGCCAGCAGCTCTGCCTAAGCGTTTGGGACCGCCTTTGCCTGCGGTCGCTTTCGACGCCCGCCGCTGATCTCCCACCTTTTGTGGAACCACATCCACTGGCCGGGATCTTCTCGCACCCAGCGCTCGACGACGTCGTTGAGACGCTGGGTGGTGGCACGGACATCGACGCTGCCGTCAGCGGTGCGCGGCAAGGTCAACTTGTCCTCGATTTCGAGCCGGAAGCGGTTGCCCGGCAGCCTGACGCAGCGCGCCGGATAGACGTCGCAATCGTAGTGGCGGGCAAGGGTGGCCAGCACGCGATTGCTCTGGCAGGGACGGCCGAAGAATGTCGTCTCCAGTCCATTGGAGAATTTCTGGTCGACAAGGATGCCGATGTTGCCGCCGTTCTCCAGAACCCCGGCCAGGGCGAATGACGCGCCCGCCATGGATGGCAGCAACGAGCCCATGGTCGAGCGGCGCGTCGAGAGGATGTAGTCGGCGAGATAGGGATTGTTAGGCGGGCGAAACAGCGCAGTGATGTTCATGCCGAAAGTCGCGGCCGCCACCGGCAGCAATTCGAAATTGCCGAGATGACCGGTGAAGACGATGTGCGGCTTCTCTTCGCTGGCTATTTCGACGAAGTGGTCAGCTCCCTTGACCTCGACGCGGCCGGGCTCGCTGGCTGCGGGGTCGTAGTCGAAGAGGGCGTCGAGAAAGATGTATTCGGCGGCAAGGCGAGCCCGGCCGCGTCGAGGT
>NZ_RZPL01000925.1:0-1890 GCF_004022805.1 Mesorhizobium sp. M7A.F.Ca.CA.002.04.1.1
TCGAGAAGGTGTTTCTGAGCTGAGGAGCCGACGCTGATTTCGTCACGCTGGCAGGCCAGAGGGGGCGCGAAGGATCGCTGCGCTGGCAAATTGCGCGAACTACCCCCGCTTCAACGCCTTCCCCTGCTTGAAAAATTCCCTCCACGGATCGGCTTTCGCCAGCTGCTTCAGCGTCGTCTTGTCGCCGATCGGGAAAGCGTTCGGCGGCAAGCCGGCCTCGATCTCTGGCCAGGTCACCGGCATCGACACGGTGGCGCCTTTCTTGGCGCGCGAGGAATAGGGCGCGACCGTCGTCGAGCCCCTGCCGTTGCGCAGATAGTCGACGAAGATCTTTCCCGTGCGCGCTTTTTTCGACAGCGTCGCCGTGTAGCGATCGGGGGCACCCTGCTCCAACGCGCGGGCAAAGTCATGGGCGAAGCCCTTCACCGCATCCCAATCCGCCGCCGGTTTCAGCGGCACCAGCACGTGATAGCCCTTGCCGCCCGAGGTCTTGACGAAATTCGGCAGCGACAGCTCGTCGAGCTTGCCCCGGATATCGAGTGCCGCCTCGCGCACCGCCTTCACGTCGACACCTTCATCGGGATCGAGATCGAAGATGATCTGGTCGGGCTTCTCGATCTCATCGATCGTGCACCCCCAGATGTGGATCTCGACCACGCCATACTGGACCAGTGCGGCAACACCATCGAAATCCCGGATGAACAGGATTTCCTCGCCGTCGGTCGGGTCCTTCATGCGCGCGATCTTGTCGCTCATGCCAGCCGAGGCATGCTTCTGGAAGAAACGCTGGCCGCCGACGCCGTCCGGCGCCCGCACCAGGCTGAGCGGCCGGTTGACCACGAACTGTTCCATGCGCGGCCAAACCTGTGCGTAATGGTCGAGCAGGCCCTGCTTGGATATGTTTTCGTCCGGCCACAGCAGCTTGTCGGGATGCGAGAGTTTGACCGTGGTCGTGATCGACCCGGCGGCTTTGCCGCCTGATGCCGGCTTGGCCGTGCTCTTGCCTGTCGATGGCTTGCCTGTCGCCGCTTTGGGCTTTTCCTGCACGACTTCCTCCGCCGGCTTGTCCTCGCGCAACCCCTGGAACGAGGCGTGGCGTATTATACGGTCCGAGGTCCAGCTGCGAAACTCCACTTCGCCGACAAGTTCAGGCTTGACCCAGACCAGGCCCTTGCCCTTCGGCACGGCGGTGGCGAAGGGCGATGATTTTGCCGTCAACGCATCGAGTTTTGCCTTCAGCTCATTGGCGCCCTTGCCCGAAAAACCAGTGCCGACGCGGCCGGCATAATGCAGCTTGCCGCCCTCGTGGAAGCCGACCAGGATCGAGCGCAGTCCGCGCCCGGTCTTGTCCGACGGCAGGTAGCCGCCGATGACGAATTCCTGCCGCGCCGTGCATTTCGATTTGACCCAGGTCGGGCCGCGGCCGCTGCGGTAGGGTGCATCGGCACGCTTGGAGACGACGCCTTCCAGGCCCATCCGGCAGGCATGCTCCAGCATGATCTTGCCGGGTTCGGCGAAATGGTCGCTGAAGCGGACCGCCGCATTGTCGGACTGTTCGCCGAGCAGTTCCTGCAAGGCCTGCTTACGCTCGACCAGCGGCTCGCGCCGAAGATCCTGCCCATCGAGCCGCATCAGGTCGAACACGTAATAGATGAAGCGATTGGTCCGCTTCGCCGACAGGTCCTGCTGCAGCAGCGCGAAAGACGAGACGCCGCTGTCGGCCAGCACCACCACCTCGCCATCGATGATGGCGTCGCTGCACTTCAGCCCGGCCAGCTCCGCGACGATCTCGCCGCCGAATTTCTTCGTCCAGTCGAGGCCGGTGCGGGTCAGCAGCCGCACATCGGTGCCGGCGATCTGCGCCTGCATGCGATAGCCGTCGAACTTCAC
>NZ_RZPL01000926.1:0-1889 GCF_004022805.1 Mesorhizobium sp. M7A.F.Ca.CA.002.04.1.1
GCCAAGGCCGACGCGCTGATCGAAATTTCAGCGCGCCTCGGCCTGACGCCCGCCGACGCCATTGCCGTCGGTGACGGCGCCAATGATCTCGACATGATCCGCCTTGCCGGTACCGGTGTCGCGCTTCACGCTAAGCCGACGGTGGCGGCACAGGCCAAGGTCCGCATCGATCATGGCGACCTGACCGCGCTGCTCTATATTCAGGGCTACAGGCAGGAGGACTTTGTGCAATGAAACCAATGCGTACCGAGCGCCTGATCCTGCGCAACTGGGAGGATCGCGACCGCGACCTGTTCCACCGCATCAACTCCGACGACCGGGTGATGGAGTTCTTTCCATTCCGCCGTGACCGCGCCCAGGCGGATGCCAAGATGGACGAGCTCCGGGCCTGGACCACGAAGGACGGATACGGTTTTGCTGCCGCCGAGATCACCGCCACCGGTGAATGCATCGGCTTCATCGGTCTCCTCGACACCGATCATGTGCCATCCCTGCCAGCCGGCACCATCGAGATCGGCTGGCGGCTGGCACCTGAGTTCTGGGGCAAAGGCTATGTCACCGAGGCAGCCGATGCGTGGCTGGCCTACGGCTTCGAGACGCTTGGCCTCGATGAAATCGTGTCATTCGCCGTCGCGGCCAACCGCCGCTCCACCGCCGTCATGCAACGCCTCGGCATGAGCGCGGATCCATCCGCCGATTTCGACCACCCCAGCATTCCCGACAGCCATCCGCATCTCAAACGGCATGTCCTCTACAGACTGTCGCGCCAGGACTGGCAGGCAAGAAAAAGGGCAGCTCGCTAGCCGCCCTTTTTTCAGTGTTGTCGTGTTGTCGATCTTCCGGACCTCAGTCCATCCTGATCGTCACGAACCTGAGCTCGCCGGTCTTCGAGGCCAGCATCAAGAGCGCATTCTTGCGCCCCTGTTCCTTCAAGGCGCCGATCCGGTCCATGACGTCCTTGGGGGTAGCAACCGATTCCTGTGCGATCTCGGTGATCACCTCGCCGGGCTGGATGCCGCGTTCGGCGGCGGCCGAGTCCTTGGTGACGTCGGTGATGACGACGCCCGAAACATCGGCCGCAATGCTGAACTTCTTGCGTGTCTCGTCGTTCAGTTCGCCGACCGTCATGCCGAGCACCGAAGCAGTGGAAACGGCCGGAGCCTTGTCGCCCTTGTCCTGATCGGTGTTGCCCTCCTCGGCGTTGGCGGCCTTCTCGCCATCCTCGAGCCGGCCGAGGGTCACTTTCACCGTCTGTTCAACGCCCTTGCGCACGATCAGCACGTCGACCGCCTTGCCGACAGGGCTTTCGGCGACGACACGTGGCAGGTCGCGCATCTCATGGATATCCTTGCCGTCGAACTTGATGATGACGTCGCCGGCCTGGATCGTGCCATTGTCGACCGGGCCGCCCTTGATCACGCCGGCAACCAGCGCACCCTTTGCGGTCGCCATGCCGAGGCTTTCGGCGATGTCGTCGGTCACCGGCTGGATGCGCACGCCGAGCCAGCCGCGCCGCGTCTCGCCGAACTGGCGCAACTGGTCGACGACACCGGACGCGAGCTGCGACGGGATGGAGAAGCCGATGCCGATCGAGCCGCCGGATGGCGAGATGATCGCCGTGTTGATGCCGATGACTTCGCCCGCGCTGTTGAACAGCGGTCCGCCGGAATTGCCGCGGTTGATCGCGGCATCGGTCTGGATGAAGTCGTCATAGGGGCCGGAATTGATGTCGCGGTTGCGGGCCGAGACGATGCCGACCGTCACCGTGCCGCCGAGGCCGAACGGATTGCCGATCGCCATCACCCAGTCGCCGACGCGCATCTTGGTGGAATCGCCGAACTTTACCGCCGTCAGCTTGTGGCCTTTCGGATCGACCTTGAGCACGGCGA
>NZ_RZPL01000927.1:0-1874 GCF_004022805.1 Mesorhizobium sp. M7A.F.Ca.CA.002.04.1.1
AAACCTCGCCATCGGCGAGTGTTTCGATCGCCAGTTCGATTGCGCCATTCGTGTCGGGCGCGGAGGCGATGGAATAGGAGCGGCGCGCCTGATAGCCGTCCGGCGCCGTCAGCCTGACGTCGACATGCTGCCCGGCGCGATAGGCGAAGGGCCGAGACGGCTGAAAAAAGAAGCTGGTGACACGCGGCGTGCGCTTTTCGATGCGGACGATGCCGGCTGTTTGCCAGGGCGACTGCACTGCCGCCGTATCGCTCATGGATCGTTCGTGTAGCGTTGCTCGCGCCATGGGTCGCCATAGATATGGTAGCCGCGCAATTCCCAGAAACCGGGCTCGTCGCGCGAGGTGAATTGCAGGCCGTTCAGCCATTTGGCCGACTTCCAGAAATAGAGATGCGGCACCAGCAGCCTTGCCGGGCCGCCATGATCCGGCGTGATCGGCTTGCCTTCGTAGAGCAGCGCGACCATGGCCTTGCCGGCGGTGAGATCCTTGACCGGCACATTGGTGGTGTAACCGTCGAACGCGTGCGCCAGCGTGAAGCCGGTCGGCGGCTCCACACCCGCGTCGGCAAGGATATCGTCGACCAGCACGCCCTGCCACGGCGTGTCGAACTTGGTCCATGCGGTCACGCAATGGATATCGCGCGTCATCTTGGTCAGCGGCAGCGCGTTGAACTCGGCCCAGTTCCATTTCTTGATCGGCCGTGGCCCATGTTTCAGCGTGAAAAACCAATCCTCGGTGCGCACGCGCGGCGTCGGACCGGCCGACAGCACCGGAAAACCCTGTTCCAGATATTGGCCGGGCGGGATGCGGGCATCGTCATCGGTTGGCGGGCGCCGTCCTGAAGAGAAACCTCGGGTGACCATCGCGGCAATCTCCTGCATCGGGCCGACATCAGCCTGATGCAATGTTCTCGAAGATGTCGTGGCGGGCAACCAAAATCTTGACGGCCGGAGGCCGGAGGGGATCGTCGCCGACGAACCCTGCCGGTCCCGTTCACGTCAAGGCCATTACTCAGCCATTGGCAAAAGGCACCGCGATGTAGATCTGAGCGTCGCCACGCTCGACCAGCAACAGCACCGACTTGCGGCCAGACTTGCCGGCTTGCGCGATTG
Source organism: Mesorhizobium sp. M7A.F.Ca.CA.002.04.1.1 (assembly GCF_004022805.1). Lineage (NCBI taxonomy): Bacteria > Pseudomonadati > Pseudomonadota > Alphaproteobacteria > Hyphomicrobiales > Phyllobacteriaceae > Mesorhizobium > Mesorhizobium sp. M7A.F.Ca.CA.002.04.1.1. The sequence goes on from NZ_RZPL01000927.1 coordinate 1,114, forward strand.
CCTGGGTTACCTGCCTGGCGTTCTTAACCGGCACCTGATTGACGGCAACGATGATGTCGCCGGCCTGTATTCCGGAAGCGGCGGCGGCTTTGTCGGGATTGACGCTGGCAACCACCGCGCCGTGCTGCTTGCCGGCTAGGTTCATCTGCTGGCGAATGTCGGGCGTTATATCCATCAAGCCGAGCCCTATCGCCGGAGCGCGCCCGGCGCTGGGCGTGTCGGACCCGTCATCCAGCGACGCGGTCTTCGCATCGGCGCTGTTCTGGCCGACATCGACGGAAATCCGCATCGGCTTGCCTTTGCGCCAGACGTCGACCGTTTCCATGGCGCCCGGCGCGACATCGGCGACCGCCCGCGACAGGTCCTTGGGGTCCTTCACGTCCTGCCCGGCAAAGCTGGTGATGACGTCGCCCGTCTCGATGCCGGCCTTGGCCGCCGGCGAGCCGTCATTGACCTCTGAAACCAGCGCGCCGCCGGGATGGTCGAGCCCGATGGCGCTCGCGACATCCGGTGTCACCTCCTGGATCTGAACGCCGAGATAGCCGTACTGGATGGAGCCGCCCTTCATCAGCTTGGCCACCACCTTCTGGGCCTGGTCCGACGGAATGGCAAAGCCGACGCCGACGCTGCCGCCATTGGGCGAATAGATCGCCGTGTTGATGCCGACGACATTGCCCGCGACATCCACCAGCGGGCCGCCGGAATTGCCGTGGTTGATCGGCGCGTCGATCTGGATGAAATCGTCGAACGGCCCGCTATGC
>NZ_RZPL01000928.1:0-1868 GCF_004022805.1 Mesorhizobium sp. M7A.F.Ca.CA.002.04.1.1
CCCTCAGTTGAACCAAAGCGCAAACGTCAAAAACCCGTCGCCGCCGAACTGGCGCTGGATCTGGTCGAAATCGTCGCTGGTCGCGAGCTCGCCGCTTTCGAGGTAGGGCGCGATGGCCGGGCCGGTGATCGACAGCACGAGATCGAAGTTTTTTGGCTCGTCGAAGAAGCGCTTCATGTTGATGCCAAGCCCAGTACTGGCGGTGACGCGGAAATGCGGCAGCAGCCTGCGGCCTTCCAGGAGATCCTCGGCCATGGTCAAGGCGGCGAGCCAGGCCTGGACCTGCTCCTCGCCGACTTCGAGGCCGGTGAGCGGGTTCTCGCCCTTCTGCTGCGGTCCAGGCAGCCATTCGCGGTCATTGTCGGTCTCGGCGCGGATCGCCTTCCAGTCCTCGCGCGACAGCCGGATCATTTCCAGCAGGTGGCGGCGCGCCGCTTGCCGGCGCTCCGGTTCGATCACCGGCCAGTTGACGAGATGCACCATCGAGATGAAATCGGCGATGCGCCATTCCGAGGAGAAGATGCTCGAGCCCATATCGCCGGCCGGCGGCACCAGAATATCCTGCAGCGGCAATTTGGCGCGCGGGAACAGCATGTGAAACGAGCCGTCGAAGGTGCTCCTGAAATCATGCGCCAGCCAGAAATCGGCCTGCGCCATCAGGAACTCGGCATAGCCCTGCAGCCAGTAGCCGTCGGCGCGGTCGAAGCGGAAGGTGAGCGTGGGGGCGGCGGCGTCCGACGAGATACCGCCGCGCGAGAGTGAGGCGATGATCGCCGCCATGCTCTCGTCCGGCGCGATGGTGCCGTCCTCGTTGAGGTCGATGCCGGCATGGGTGAGATCGATGACCATGCCGATATCGGCATTGGGCGGCACCGAGGCAAACGTGGCTGCGGATTTCTCCAGCCGGTCACGGAAGCCGACCAGGATGGCGCGGAACTGCTCGTAAGTGAGCGGCTCGGGATTGGGATTGTCGGGCACTGGCAACCGCATCAGCGGCAGCATGAAGGATTGCGGGCTTTCGAAACCATGACGGTGCAGGCCGGTGGCCAGGATCTCCAGTGCGGTAAAGAACTCGCCCGCCCCGGCCGCATAGGCGGATGCCGGGTCTTTTGGCGCGGCAGCCTCCAGCGTCGAGAGAGCGGTGTCGCGCGCGGCCACGGTCTTCGCCTCAAACAATGTGGTTGCCGCTTCTGGCATTGCCGCCGACGCGGAAGACAGCGGCAGGAGCAGAATGAAAGCGGATGTCAGCAGGCCTGCCAGTCGTGTCATCTTTTCCCCCCAATGTTTGTCGCGCAGTGCAAACATACACCATTTGCAGCGTCGCGCTTCAACCCGCCCCGCGGACGGTCTACACAGGGCAAACAATTGGGCATCGCGTGTCGAATTATCCGTTTTCCTACAAGCTGTCCTGGCTGCCGCGTTTCCTGAAGCCGTCACTGGCCGGCGACGCTCAAGACTTTGCGCCGATGGCCGGGACGCTGATGGATCCACCGCCGAAGCAAGCGGTGCGGCTTGCCTTTGTCGGCGACATCTCGGCGGTGGCCAACCGCAGCGCGCCGGATTGCGATCCGGCGATCAAGGCGCTGCTCGGCGCTGCCGATCTGGTGATCGGCAATTGCGAAAGCCCTGTTGTGGACAGGCCAAGCGCGGTGCTGGGCACAAGGCTCGGCACGCATCATGCGATGAGCGAGCCGTTCCTGGCCGAGGCGCTGACGGCGGTTGGTGTTGCGCGCGAAAAACTCGTGCTGTCGCTGGCCAACAACCATGTGCTGGATCAGGGCATCGCCGGTTTCGACGAGACAATCGCGGCGTTGCTGCGGCTCGGCATCCGCACGATCGGCCTGGCCGACGGTCCGGTTGTGCCGATT
>NZ_RZPL01000929.1:0-1867 GCF_004022805.1 Mesorhizobium sp. M7A.F.Ca.CA.002.04.1.1
AGGTTGGCCGGCGGTGCTGTCCAGCCTGAAATCCTTCCTCGAAACCGGCAGCGGCATCGATATTTTCGCCAAGCCGAAATCGGCCTGATGTTGCGACCTCGAGCAGAATCAGACCCGTGGAGAACGATAATGACCAAGCGCTATACCGGCGGCTGCGCATGCGGCGCGATCCGTTACGAGACCAATGACGAGCCTATCTTCCAGAACCACTGCCAATGCAGCGATTGCCAGAAGCGCTCAGGCACCGGCCACGGATCCTACCTGACCTTCGGCCAGCGCACCGATATGGCCATTACCGGGGAGGTGAGCACCTGGCGCGTGGCGGGCGCCAGCGGCAATGAAAAAATCCACACCTTCTGTCCAACCTGCGGAACGCCGGTCTTTCTGATATCCGTCGCCATGCCGGAATTCATAGCGGTCCATGCGGCCAGCCTCGACGATCCGGAACAGTTCAGCCCGCAGATGGTGACCTACACGAGCCACGGCCATGCCTGGGACAAGATGGATCCCGCCTTGCAGGCGGTCGAGCGAATGCCGTAGTGAAACGCGTCCGCCGTCGGCCCGCGATCTGCCGTCGCGCCTTCAGGCCCGATGCTCTTGGCCGATCAGCCGGCTCGCCGCTGTCTCGGCTATGGCATCGGCAAGCTCGAGGCCCCATTGCTGGCGGCAATAGGCGCGGAAATCGAAGCAGGGCAGGCCGGGGCAGACCTCGAACTCGATGAGGTGGACGGTGTCGTCGGCCTCGACCCTGAGATCGATGGAAAACACGTCGCGCAGGCCGAGCCCGCTCATCAGCCGCCCGGCGATCGCACGAATCCTGGCGTCGGCGGCCGGCTGGCTGTCGGCGACCGCGACGAGCTCCGGCTCGGCGTAATGTCCCGCCGCTTTCGCTGCCTCGCCAGTGTCGCCGTAGAGCGCCAGGCTGTCGGCCATGGTCTGGAAATCGGCGCCTGAATCGACAAAGGCCACGCCAAGCACTTCGACTCCCGCGCCCGGCATCAGGCTAAGGAAACTGGCGCGCACGTTGCGGCCGGCGACGTAGGGCTGGACGACGACATCGTCGCGATAGGCCGAAAAGACGCGCCGGCTGAGCTCCAAAGCGTGGGCGAGATCGCTGCAGCGCGACTCCAGCCAGATGCCGATCTTGGCGCCGAGCCGGTTGGGCTTGACGAACCAGCCGGCGGGCGAGGCCGGCGGCTCGACCAGCCATTGGCCGTCACGCGCGAGCCCAGCCTGTGGCACCGGCAGGCCGAGCGCGCCGAGCACGGCGCCGGAGCGGAACTTGTCCTGGCAGAGCGCGAACAGCGCATCGTCGGCGCCGATTGTCTTGAAACCGCCCAGTCGCGCCAAAGCGGGCGCCGCGCCGCCGCGGAAATAGGCGATGCCGTCGGTCAGCGTCCAGACCAGCGTTGTGCTGGGATGCTCGCCGGCGAGCACGCTGGCAGCGTCGTCGAGCCCCACCGGCGCGAACGACAGGCCGCGTGCCTGGCAGGCACGGCCAAGCACGTCGAATTCAGGAGCGAGATCGGTCGACTGCGCCAGATAGGACGCGATTTCGGTTGCGCGCTGCGGCGCATGGCCGTCGGCGACCAGGCGGTCGAAACAAGCCTTTTCCGGCTCATGGATGAGTATCAGTTTCGGCTTACGGCTTGGCATGAGATGAACGATTCCCGGCGGTACGATCACCTACCATCGCATGGTCGAGACGTCAGGCTCTCGCGAAACCGACACGGTGCGGGCGGTGGCGTGACAACGCACCGTCCGACCGTAGAATCCAGTTCGATCAGGCGATCAGCACGCGCGGCTCGAAGCGGCCGTTGACGGGAATATCGAGCAGAAAGGTCATGCCGCCCTGCAGATCCAGCAG
>NZ_RZPL01000092.1:0-11499 GCF_004022805.1 Mesorhizobium sp. M7A.F.Ca.CA.002.04.1.1
GCCTTGGCCGACCATGTTGCGGCCGCGATAATTGACGCAACAGCTAAAACTCTCAAAACTGAACGCATAACTGGCTACCCTACCCTGCCCGTCACAAGTAAGATCCAGTTGAAGCGCCATTTCAAGCGCCAACTGTGAAAGGTTCGATTTATGGTCAAAGAACTGATTGACGCCTCAATGATCTGGCACGGGTATTAGAAACTATGTGCAACCTCTACAATATCGCCACGTCGCAAGAGGCCATCCGAGCCGGCTTTGCGGGACATGTTGGGGAACTTTGAGCCGTCCATAGACTTCGATCCCGGCGGTTCGACCCGGTGGTTCGCTATCCCATACCCCTCCGCTCCTGCCTTAGGCCGCCCTCAGGAACGGGACGGTAATGGCAGCGGCGAGGCGCGGCCTGAGGTGAAGCGGAGAATATCGTCGGCTTTCGTAAAGGTACGCGGACCGTCGCCTTGTATGCAAGGAGCTGGAGGACTAACGTTCCAATCCTTGAAAATCATCAACGTGGACGCGACATTTGGATGCTTACCTAGCGATCGCTGAGTCTATCCTTCGGATCGAACGGAGACCCTTGAGTCCCCGCGCGATGTTGGCTGCTGCCTATCGCCTCGGCTACGTGCCAACCCACTTGCACGGACGGACGCAGCATAAGACGCTCGGAGCTAGGTTGAGCGAAGACATCATCTCTCATCGCGACAACAGCCTTTTCTTTAGGACAAAGCCAGGGCGCTTTTTCCTTAGGGAGTTCCTCACTGACGACACCATTCCCGAGGACCACAGGCAACCGATCGCTACTCGACGCCGCATGCGCGAACTATTGCGCGGGCCTGCTCTCGCAGTTGACGTTAGCGACCTTGCCCTGATCGCGGAAGTCGGCAGACCAATTGAACCGGAAATAGTATTCGGCCTGCTACGCTCGAACCGCTACCGTTACGACAATCCAAAGGCAAAGCGACCCAGCAGCGTCTTTCTTTGGTCTTTTGTGTCGGTGCGCCGCGACCGCGAGGTCCTGAGCTACAGGCTCGGCCGCTACCGCGATGACCGTGATGCATTCATGGCGAGACGTTCAGTTGGATTTTCGACTCTCGTTCATCTTGAGCAACGGACATTGTTCAATGACGACTTCGGAATTGTGGACTCGGGTGTCCAAGCAGCAAAAGTTGACCTCGATGTTCCCGAGATTAGAACGCCGGCCAGTGTCAACCGGCTTGCTGCTCACCTAAGGTATTTTATGTGGGTTTCGCATGGTGAGGGGCAGAATGAACTGCTCGCGATTATTTCGTTCGAATGCCCACACTGGTTTCATCCTGAACGGCGGCGACTGGCGTTGAACGACCTGACTTGGCTCGACTTGCGCACTCCTGTGAATAACGTCGATGATTTCGACCCATGGTCACGATACGTGTTACTGACAACGGATCGAAACCTGTCAGCCGGCTGAAAACTTGGCATCATCGTCGCTCATCTTATCGGGGCCAAGCGTTGCGTATGTGAAGTCGCAGCTGGAAACGTCAGACTCTGCGCGAACGAAGCGTGCACTACAATATATTTGCCGAATATACAGACTTGGCTATCGGATCGTCCAAAGCGAACTTCTTGGCGTTCAGCAATCAATCGTCGGCATTCTTTACACCCGAAAATCGGACGAAAAGCTGAGGCGTTGGGCCTTGAATGCATTGGCGAGATGCGGAACGGCGGCTGTCAGCCTCGAATGTGTGATGGGAGTTTTCAAGGAATTTAGTTCCGACCCGCAGACTGCAGCGGCAGCCATCGCCGCGATTTACAGGATGAAGCGAGACGCGACCAAAGCGATAGACGATCTCGATCTCTTCGACCCGCAAATGCGAGTCCTTGCGGCCCTGCAGCATGTGGAACATACAAAACTGGACCTGACGGGCATTCCGGTCGACATTGAGAAGGCGTCGGCGGACGTCCTCAAACTTGGCTTAATCGTTGTCGGCTTGAACAGAGCCCCTCACAATCTCTTTCATCCACGGCACAGTAATTCCGAAATCGTCAAAGCGCTCGGCGCTTACGACGACGATATTGTCGTCCAGTATACCGTTTGGGCCGTGGCCGAGAACGACAACCTATCTATTGACGATCTGGGTATCCCGCTCAGTTCGGTGGAGAGCAGGCCACCAAATGTACGTGGCTGGATGTATCGCGCGATCGCCATGCACGCTAACGCTGCCGATCACCAGGATTACATTGCCAACGGCGCCGGCGACGATGAGGCTGAGGTCCGCCTCGCTTTGGCTATCGGGCTAAAGGATACCTATTACGACGGGCTCGAGGCTTTGGCGCACGATTGGTTCATGACCGAGGCGGACAGTGAGATTGCTCATACACTCATGGACCACATGGTGCGCCATGCGGATCGGTCGCCAACATATGAATGTACTGTGCTCGACTTCTACGAAAGAGAGGCGCAAAACTCTCTCCTGCGTCGGAGGATCGAAGGACACGCCGCCAAGACCGAACTCTACAGCAAGCTCATGCGTATATCATTCGACGGTTCCGACGACTTATTCAGGAGCATTAACGTGACCAACAATACCACGAATATATCTGGCGGCATTAATGCCGGAGCTGTTTCAATGGGTGGCGATGCGACGAACACGGGGGAGATCAATGTTAATTACCAGCCGCAAACGATAGAGCTGATCCAGGCCGAGCTTTCCAAGGCGATCAAAGCCATACACGACTCCGGCGTTGCCCCCGAGCTTAAGGAGCATGCGCTTGAACACGTGAAGGCGGCCCAAATAGAGCCCACACCCGATAAATTGAAGAAAGCGGTCGACGTCCTTGGCAAAGTCGAGGACGGGGCGAAGAAGATATCGGGAATTTCGACAGCAGCAGTTGCCATCGGAACTACCGCTATCGCGCTTGCCAAACTCATGGGCTATGTGCCCTGAGCTTCGTGAGCTCATCGTCCTTTCATTGATAGAGCCGCATCACTGCTCATGATCGCTGCCAAATCCTCAGCGTACGGGTGGTCGAGGTGTTCAGCCGGCCACCTCCATGCATCAGCAGGCTGCCCGGTGACAGGCCGTTCTCAGGATCAAGGAAGATCGGCGGGTGCCGAGAAGGCGTTGGCAGTGTGGGGGTTTTAAGCGCAGCCTACCCACACCAAGGGCGTGGCGTCGGCGGACAGCTTGTAGAGCCACAGACGAACGGTACAGCCAGCCCCTCTGACACCAATATGTCGCCCACATCCTGGCCATCGGCAAAGAGAGAGCCGCAACTTCGCCCGTAGTTGCACTTGCCGGTGCCCTCAGTGCCTGCCGGGCAGGAACATGGAACCATCTTCAGCTCCAGCTTCGCCGCAGCCACCAACTCTTTGAGGCGCGCCTTTGCTCGCTGACCAAGGTCTGCCTCAGCGTCGCACCTCGGCTGGATGCTCTCAGGCGCATTGAAGCCCACCAGCCGGGTCCCCTTGTCGGAACCGTTGAGGCGAATGGTGTCGCCGTCGGTGATAGTGAACTGCGAGCTTGCGAGCGGCGCCCGGTCTCCCGTGCCTGATCTCGCGAAGGACGGCATGGTGGGCCAAGAGATGTGCTCGCCCTTCTCGACGTATGAGTAGATCAGCGAACCGACGATCAGCGCCAGCGCGAAACCGAAGGCTCTGGTGAACCGCGCCGCCAAGTATCTCACCTCCCTAGCGACCCGGCTGCCTGGTCGCCGTGGCTCCCAATGCGGCGACGAAGTGGGACGGTATGGGGCTGTTTGGCTCCGCTCGAAGTTGCTCGATGGCGCGGAGCCTATTATCTCATAGAGCTTCGCAAACTGCTTTGGGCTTAGCCGTGTGCGTGGGCCGTACTTCGCCAGCCGGACGTGCATGTCGAGCAGGAATTGCCGCTGCCATAGGGTAAGACGGCCGCGAGTAAGCACAGCCTCGACACGGGACTTCAGGTCGTCCTCGGTCTCCAATCCGATACCTCACGCCTGCCTTACAATACTGCGCAGGCGGTTGGGTGTGAATAGGCGTACGCACCGGGCGGAAAGTTGCACCTCGGAGAGGCCTATCTGGAACACCGACGACCTAATCGCCTTCCGTCAAGGCTCCCCTCTAGGCCCCCCCTGACGTTCTCCCAGGTGTGGCTTAGGGGGATCAGGTACCTAGTAGTCCAAGCCAAGATGGCCTACAGCGTTGTTTCCCACGGAGTACAACGCAATGACCGATGAGCCGCTGCCAATCGCCCAGGCGTCACCCAGCAAGCCGCTCGCGTTCGGAGGCGGAATGGTTATCGGGGCGCTTGGCGGTCTCGTAGGTCTCGGCGGCGCTGAGTTCAGATTGCCGCTGCTGATCGGCCTGTTCAACTTTGGTGCGCTGGAGGCCGTGATCCTGAACAAGGCCATGAGCCTGATCGTGGTGGCAACCGCGTTGCCGTTCAGGGCTCAGACAGTCCCGTTCGGGGAGATCGCTTCACATTGGCCGATCATAGCGAACCTCCTGGCTGGAAGCCTAATAGGTGCCTGGCTCGGGGCCGGATGGGCGACCCGCCTTCGAGCTGAGACCCTCTACAAGACCATCTCGATCATACTCTTCCTCATCGCAGGGGTGCTGTTGTTCGGCCATAACGCTCATGCCAACAGTGCCTTGCTCAGCGGTCCAGCACAGTTGATCGCAGGGGTCTTCGCTGGGTTCATCATAGGCATCGTTGCGGCGCTGCTCGGGGTCGCTGGTGGCGAACTGCTGATCCCAACGCTGATACTGTTGTTCGGGGCCGACATTAAGCTCGCCGGCAGTCTCTCGCTTGCCGTGAGCTTGCCGACCATGATTGTCGGGTTCGCTCGCTACAGCCGCGACCAGAGCTTCTCAGTCATCCGACGCAACATCGCGTTCGTATTGGTCATGGCCTGCGGCTCGGTTGTCGGGACGTTCCTGGGCGGGCAGATGCTTGGATTTGTGCCGAGCGGTGTGCTGCTGCCCCTGCTGGCTGCCATCTTGGTGATTTCAGCGGTCAAGGTCTGGCGTCACTGACGACGCAACATCCCTTCTTCCTCGGCAGCTTCCTCGAATGCTTGCCGAACGTCCTCTGGTGACGCCCGGTCCTCGAACGCGTCGATGCAGGCCTGCACCGCCTTGTTCCACTTCGGCCCCTTCCTGGGCCACTTCATGAGTTCCTCGGCCGCCCCCTCAACGTGACTGATGCCTGCCGTGATGCCGACCCTATCGGACCTCACGTAGACCGGAGGGTTGAACCAATGGAGAGCCATCAGAAGTCACCTCGGTCGACCCTACGTTTCAGGTCTGCAGCATTCAAAAGGTCGACCAGATCGTCGGCATACTCCATGTCGAGACCTGTGGCTGGATGACCATCAGGCTCAGCCGGCTGCCCGGTGAACACGTCGAACACCGTCCAGGTCCCATTCGGTTCCTTCTTGAGGTCGTACCGCTGCTGGGCCATCTGGGACCTCTTGGGTGGCAGCCTTTTGGGCTTGATCGATTGCATCAAGAAGCGAGGCTAGTGTTGGGGGTAGCTCAGGGTCAACCGTCAGGCCGAAGGCCTTCTGTATGTCTCGACGATTGTCCCCGTTGCGTATCGATTCACGAAGGTGGTCGGCCACGGTCTTGTGACCGGCTTTGTCGCGCTTGGCCATGAAGCTGTCCCCTAAACCCCTAAATTATTGTGTGACAAAAGCTCCGTTTAACGGCGCTCAACGTATTGTCAGACAATTGGTTCCATTAGGAGGTCGGAATATTTGATAGTAAAATGTGAGCGGGTGATCGGACAACTGGCACGCGCGCCGTCCCCCCGTGGGGGTGCCTCCCGGCCGTCATTGATCCGCGCCCGCGTGGGACGTGATGCGCGCGTGATCGCGGGCGTTCTCCCACACAATTCCCCACATGCAACGCGCAACACCATGCAATCCAAGGCTTGCCAAAGGATATGATATCCCTTCGATGCATTGGGAGGGTGCCAAGGGTGCGCCAAAGGGCGCCGACAGGTAGCCGGAAGGGTGCGCTATGTTTCGCCACTTGTCCGGCAATCGGTGTATTTGTCGGACACAAGGGTGTAGGGTGCCCGATGATCGCTGACCCATGCTTCCAAATCGTCTTATCCGGCGCGCTTCGCCACACCCTCGTTGAGACCCGTGTTAACATGGTTCGAGCGCGCGCCGCTCTTGCCGAAGCTCGCATGATCGTGAGGGATGACACTGCGCGCCGCTACCATGTGCGCCTAGGTCTCACCCTAAAGAAACCCTTTCGGCACCCTTGATCGGCCCCTAGCTCCGCGCGTTACGGCGGCGACCCATTCTTTTCCGTCCACAAACCTATACCTTTGTGAACATGCCGCTTGACATGTACACTTATCGTCCACTAAGTGATGTTCACCAACACTCTTAGAGGAAAGTGCACATGATCATCGGATACGCCCGTGTTAGCTCGACCGGACAAGACCTCGACACCCAGCTTGAGAAGCTCACGTCTGCCGGGGCCGAGAAGGTCTTCAGCGAGAAGAGGTCCGGCTTGGACGAGACGAGGCCGGAGCTTGAGAAGGCGCTGGAGTTTGCCCGTGACGGTGACGTGTTTGTGGTGACCAAGGTGGACCGGCTGGCAAGATCGGCGGCACACCTCCACCAGATCGTCAGGGACCTCGATAAGAAGGGTGTCGGCTTCAAGGTGTTAGATGACGCCTCGCTGGACACGACCACCCGAACTGGCAAGCTCGTGTTCGGCATCCTCGCCAGCATTGCAGAGTTTGAGACGGCGCTTCGTAAGGAGCGGCAGATGGAAGGCATCGCCAAGGCGAAGGCCAAGGCAGAAGCCCAAGGCGAGCCGTGGAAGACTGGCAGGCCCGTGACGCTCGACCATGATCGGATCAAGGCCCTGAAGGCCGAGGGGCGCTCTGTGAGGCAGATTGCCAAGGAAGCCGGGTGTTCACCTTCAGCGGTCCAGAAGGTGCTGGCCGTGTTGGCCTGACGTTTCCATAAAGTATGGAGCGAGTGCTGAATAGGGAGGCGATTACCCCACCCACTAGCACAGGAGGGTGGCAGTCAGCCCACTAGCCCTACGAAGGCGCAAATAGGGTGACCACTAGCACTACGAGGGCGATAAGGCCCCCACTAGCACTGTGAAAGCGGCCCCATAGGGACACCACTAGCACTATGAAGGCGATAGGGTGACCACTAGGACCACGGGGCGATTAGACCCCATACCCCCACCACTAGCACGGTGAAGGCGAATACCCCCTCCACTAGCACTACCCAACGCTCTTCACCCAAGCTGCCCCGTGCAGTTCTCCCCTGTTGCGACCGCCTGTTGCCCTGTTCGGCTCTTCCGGGAGACAGGATGTGGCGCTTGTCGGGGCAGCTTTGGTGAGGCGCGTGTGTCCCTCTATCTGTCCTCCGATTTTGTATGAAATCACCCGTCAATTATTTTGTATGAAGCACCACGAAAGGAGCCAACATGACCGTCTTCCGTCCCGTCGAGGCGGATTTCTCCGAGGTCTCGGATCACTGGACTGCCGAGGTTGAGGCATTTCAAAGGAAAGGCCCCCGGTGGACAACCCAACGCTACCAAGAGGCCACCCGCAAGGACACTGAACGTGCGCCAGAGTTCAACCATAAGGCCACCCTCGTCCTATGTGCTGAGGGCTTCTCACAGCCCGCATCAGCGAAGGTGCTGGGGATCACCGACCGTGCTGTTCGGTCTCACCTGTCGCGCCCATGCGAGGCTCTGGAAGCTGAACGCGAGCGGATGGCTTGGCGGGGCCGTGTACAGCACCATGAGGTGACCAAGCGCGGGCGCGCTCCGTTCGATGTCTGGGCTCACCTGAAGGCGGGTAAGGCTCCCGTGGTCGCTGATCTTCTCGGCTTCGATCCGTGGACAGCCGAGGGCATCGGGGCAAGCACCCGCGAGAGGGTCGCTTTCTACATCGTGGACGGATGGTCACAGGCTGAGATTGCCAGACTGCTGGGCATCTCCAAGCAGGCGGTATCGAAGCATGCTGCCGCTATCAGGAGATTGTTCAAACCGAAACGAACCCGGAAGTTAGGAAGTCGGCCAAACCTGATTTCACAACGCTAACAATGACATGAATGGTTGACTACCTACTATAGGGCTTCCACTCAGGGACCTTCACTTCGGGTGTTACCTTGGTCAGCCCCTTCGGGTTCCTATCGTCGATAGGTTTATCCGAAGATAACACCAAGGTTCTCCTGAGTTGCTCAGGGACATAAGACACACCCTCTAGAAAACCCTCTGTAACAGAGAAACCCTAGAGACACCCTTATATCAGGATGTCATTGGTCGCTTCGCTCCGAAGACCATGGAATATGTCTCCTGAGTACCTGATCACCCTCAGTACTGCTTCGCTCACAGCTTTGGTCTATTCTCTGGGTTTCCCTTGTTCCAAGGCCATAGCCAGAGGGAACTCCAAAGGACGCATGAAGTCTGTCCACCTGATGCTTGGATGACTGATGATCTCCCTCCACAGGTCTTCACCCTTCCACGTCAACCTGAGGCGTCCCTTTAAGGGAGGCCTTCGAATGTCACCACCAACACTTACCCGAAAGGATCACAATGAACATCACCACAGGAGCCGACCCCTATCATGTCGACTGAGGCCGACCGCATTGCATGGCGAATACACGGTCGAGAATGGCGAGCAGCGAACCCAGAGCGCGCTAAGCAGATCAGCCGGGAATGGTATCACCGCAACAAGGCTCGCGTTGCCGAGGTGCGGAAGATGAAGCGAGAGGCCGCCCGTCTGGTGAAGGGGACAGCCAATGGCTGAGACAACCCGCCAGATCACCCCGGCAATCCGCGTTGTCGAGACCGACCGTGAATGGATCATTCAGGCAGCTGAAATAAAACGAACCCGGAGGCGGGGAGCGGAGCCGACCGGCAAATGGATCGACCGCGCATACATCACCAGTCGGTCAATGCTGAACTTGGAACTGAGGCGGATGGTCGGGGCGAAAGGGAGCCTTCTCGGACATGTTGAGCAAGGCGTGCTGGACTGGCTCAACAGGCTGCCGGTTCGGCATCCGGCACGAGACCGGGAGTCCAGCGTCATTGATATGCTGGAGGCGTCTACGCCAGGTAGCGAGCATGGGGAGACCTTCCATGACCACCTGCCGCTGATCGTGAAGCACGGCCCGCTTAGGTGGCGCAACGACCGGAATGCCCGCTTTGAGCCCTGACCAAATCAAGCGGGATTGGGTTTCGACCTACCCGAACCGTGAGGCAGCCCTTGCCTTGGTCGAGTGGCTGAAGGCAGACAACTGGGAGCGCGTCTCAGAGCTTGACCGGAGGCTGACAGAAGTCGGCATCGACTGGACGGGCAGTTTCCAAGAGGCTGCCGAGCGGTGCTTTGAGGTCTACGGCTACCCCGATTTGGAAGCCGTGGCGGTTGCCCGGAGGGTCGCCGAGGTGTCGCTGCGGCCGACCCGCTCAGCGCCACGGGGAGGGCCCACCGGAGTCAGCGCCGGCCGTTCCCGTCCAGTCACCCCAGCCACACCTAGCGCGCGTCCTGAAGGCGCGCAGACGATGACCTACGGCTTCACGCCACGGCGCTGATCCACCCAGCATCATCAAGCCCAACCCGCACCCGGAGCACTGACGCGCCGGGTCGATCAACCACGACCAGATTTGAAGGAATGAACGACATGAACGATTTCAACAAGGCCAGCGGCCTCATCACCACCGGCTCAACTGACATCCGCGCTCAGGAAGCGCGAGACCGACAGACCCTTGAAAACCGGGTGGCTCAGATGCGGCGTGATCATGCGCAATCCGAGAAGGACCGGCAGGAGGCGGCTCTCCAAGAGCGTATCGCCCAGCAGACGGAAGCCGGCTTGCGGGCCAATCAACAGCTTCAGGCAAAGCGAATGGGGATCGTCAATACCGGGCAGGCCATGACCGATGGCCAGAAGGCGCAGATTGCGGCAGCAAAGCCCATGAACGGCTCCGCACCGCAGGCCCTTGTGGATCAGCTTGCGGTGACCGTTGGCGGCATCCAGTTAGGACCCCAGCAAGCCAAGGACATGGCGGCTCGCGGGGAGATCAGCCAGGGCGATTACGTCGCCGCAGTGAACGCGGCTCTGGTCCCATACGGCTATTCTTTCAGGTAGCCACGGAGGCCGAGAGTGACGGGGCGGTTGATGCCGCTCCGTTGCCTACCGTGGATGGGAAGACCGACGAGACCAACGACACTGAGGAATTGACCGACGACGAGAAGGAAGAGAAGCAACATGCCGAGTTTGTGCGCATGGCCGATCAGAGCCTTGATCGCTTCAGGGACACCCATAGCGAGGCCCAGCAGCAATTCATCGTGGACGCCTATGTCGAGACCGGAGAAATCCTTACCGGCGAAGGCTACGGCATTGACGAGGTGGAAGCGGCTGTTGTCGAAACTGCATTTACTCAGCACCTCGATAGGAACGTGCTGCGGCAGCATGGGCTGACACTGGCGACGTACTTCGAGCATGTCGATGAGGCCGACTACCCGGCACTGCGCAGGGCTGCGGCCAAAGGTGAATGGCACGTCTTCCACGGGCATGC
This sequence comes from Mesorhizobium sp. M7A.F.Ca.CA.002.04.1.1, assembly GCF_004022805.1. Taxonomy (NCBI): domain Bacteria; kingdom Pseudomonadati; phylum Pseudomonadota; class Alphaproteobacteria; order Hyphomicrobiales; family Phyllobacteriaceae; genus Mesorhizobium; species Mesorhizobium sp. M7A.F.Ca.CA.002.04.1.1. The sequence goes on from NZ_RZPL01000092.1 coordinate 10,520, forward strand.
CCAAGCCATAGCAGCGGCCCGCAGAGACGGTTCGGCTTACAGCGAGTAACCATAGCAGCACCTTTCCTACCCCCGATGCATCGCCCCAAGAGGTGTGTCGGGGTTGGGATTTTCAGAGCCCAAGCCCGCCGCGCCGCGCGCGTCTCCACAACCAATCGCCCAGGGGCCTTGCGTCTCCTCGCCGACAGCCCCCGGCATCTACGCTAGCAACCGGAGGGGTCAGCTCGCCATTGCGGGGAGCCCAAGCCACTCAGGGCTTGTGTATTCATGAATGTGGTTGCTTGTTCGGTCCGCACCCGGGTCCGAATGGTATTGCGATGTATTACCTCGGACCTGACTATCCATCTCAACGCTCCTTGAGGTAGGGTATCCGTTGGGAGGCGGGAAATGTGCAAATGGCTCAAGACCAACAGTGACGCTATTCAAGCAGGATCGGCGATCCTAGGTGTCGCAGTGGCCGTCATCGGATTTTGGCTGACGATCTACCAGTTGTCCTCAGCAAACCATTCGCTGCAAGCCTCAAACACGTACACCATCCAGCATGATGCCCGGGAGATTATTAGTGAAATCATCTCGCGAGGAAATGTTCGGCCCCTGATTATGGGCACATTGCCCGCAGGGAAGAAGGAGGAAGCCAAAACCGACCTCTGGCAAATGCTGAATTTCTATCTATCGGTCTTCAGGCAACTTCACGCTGGCGGAATCAACCAGAAGATAGGCGCTGCTTTCGGCAAGGATTTTTGCGATTTGCTCGACAAGGCTCCGGTGGCTACCGCATGGGACGAGCTTCTTAAGGAGAAGAGAATAACAGACGACTATGAGGAAATGAGAAGGACATGGTGTGGCAAAAAATAGGCTCATAGCTCTGGTGCTAATCTATCTGGCACTCTGTGCAGGGGTGCACGCCGGAGAGTTCGGCAACGTCCTCGTCGGCAGCGCCGAAGCGACACAACGGTCCCGGGAAGCAAGTGCCACTGCAC
>NZ_RZPL01000930.1:0-1854 GCF_004022805.1 Mesorhizobium sp. M7A.F.Ca.CA.002.04.1.1
TGCCTGTGGTCAGAGACTGCGGCCCATGGCCAGGTATTTTTCGCGGCGCTGTTCGCGGAAATCGGTGTTGGCGCCGGCGAAGTCCTTCATCGTCCTGGCGATGAGGTCTCCGGTCGCGGCGATCACGGTTTCGGCGCCGCGATGCGCACCGCCGAGCGGCTCGGGGATGATGGCGTCGATGATCTTCAGTTCCAGAAGATCCTGCGCGGTGATCTTCATGTTGGTCGCCGCGTCCTTCGATCGTGTCGTGTCGCGCCACAGGATCGAGGCGGCACCTTCCGGCGAAATCACCGAATAGATGGCGTGTTCGAGCATGTAGACGCGGTTGGCGGTGGCGATGGCAATGGCGCCGCCCGAACCGCCTTCGCCGATGACCACCGAGATCGACGGTACTTTCAGGCCGAGACAGGTCGAGGTTGAACGGGCGATAGCCTCCGCCTGGCCGCGCTCCTCGGCGTTGACTCCGGGATAGGCGCCGGCCGTGTCGACCAGCGTCAGGAGCGGGATCTTGAAGCGGTCGGCCAGTTCCATCAGCCGTACCGCCTTGCGGTAGCCCTCCGGCCGAACCGAGCCGAAATTGTGCTTCAGGCGGCTGGCTGTGTCGGAACCTTTTTCCTGGCCGATGATGGCAATGGGTTCGCCGCGGAAACGGGCGAAACCGCCGACGATCGCCTGGTCCTCACCGAAATTGCGGTCGCCGGCCAGCGGCGTGAAATCGGTGAACAGGCCCTTGATGTAGTCGACGCAATGCGGCCTGTCGGGATGGCGCGCCACCTGCACCTTCTGCCAAGGCGTCAGCGCCTTGTAGGCATCGCGCAATGCGTCGCGGGAGCGCTTCTCGAGACGGTTGATCTCGTCGCCGACATCGACCGCCTCGCCATTCTCGGCAAGCTTCTTCAGCTCGAGGATCTTGCCCTCGAGGTCCTGCACCGGCTTTTCGAAATCGAGGTAATTATACATGCGTGAGCGGACCGATACGTCGGAAGGCAGTGGCTGACGGAACCCTTGAATCCAAGGCTCCGGGCGGTGAAATGTCGTCCTCACATAGCGATATGAGGCCTAGTCGGCAAGCGGATGATGATCGTTGACCAGCCGCACCAGCCGCTCTTCCAGCACATGGGTGTAAATCTGTGTCGTCGATATGTCGGCATGGCCAAGCAATTGCTGCACGGCCCGCAGATCGGCGCCGTTCTGCAGGAGATGGCTGGCGAAAGCATGGCGCAGCACGTGCGGCGAGATCTTCGCCGAGGCAATGCCGGCCCTTGCCGCCAGCCCTTTCAGGTCACGCGCGAAGACCTGGCGCGAGAGATAGCCGCTGTCCGAGGCGGCCGGAAACAGGAACGGACTGTCGGCCAAGGCTGGCACCTTGGCGCGGGCGGCAAGCCAGGTCTTCATCGCCGCGCGTGCCTTGGCGGAGAGCGGCACCATGCGCTCCTTGTCGCCCTTGCCGCGCACCATGAAGAAGCGGTCGTCGCGTTGCGCCACCGTCACCGGCAAGCCGACCAGCTCGGAAACGCGCAGGCCGGTGGCGTAAAGCACCTCGACCAGCGCATGCAGGCGCAGTGATGCCAGGCTGTCCCCATCGCCCGACGAGACATCGCCGGCTTCAATTGCTGCACGGTCGATCAGCCGGCCGGTGTCGGCCTCGCTCATCGTCTTGGGCAGCGGGCGGCCCTTTTTCGGGCTGTCCAGCGTGCCGGTCGGGTCATCGCCGCGCAGGCCTTCGGCGTAGAGGAATTTGAAGAACTGGCGGATCGCCGACAGTTTGCGCGCCTGCGACGTGGCGGCAAAGCCGCGGGCGGCAATGTCGTCGAGATAGGCGCGGATATCGGCGGCGGCGGCACCGGCCAGCCC
>NZ_RZPL01000931.1:0-1854 GCF_004022805.1 Mesorhizobium sp. M7A.F.Ca.CA.002.04.1.1
GCCCCTGGCCCGCGAACTTGCGCAGGATCCGCGTCAGATAGGCGGCATCGACACGCAATTGTCTCGATATTTCGGAGGCCGCCGGGCCATTCTCGAGCCGAAAAGCCCCAACCAGGAAACCTCGCTCGCCGGCGATTTCGGCGGAAGCCGGGTTGCTGCGGTGACCCAGTTCGAACAGCACGCGCGCCTCGGTCAAAGTGAATGCACTTTGTGTCAGCGTCTCGTCGAGAAGGCCGACAGTGCGCGTGTAGAAGCGATTGAAGCGCCGGACATCGGCCACCAATGCGTTGCGTTCGTCCAACATTTGCGGCCAGCTCCTAATAAAGCAGTTCCATTTTCCTAAATTAGTGGACTGAGTCAATTAAATTCAAGGCCAGAAGGCCAGCTAAAGCCGGAAGGCCCAGCTATTGCGTCCGCGCGCAGGTTGCATTCCTCAGGCCGTGCGCCAGATTCAAAACGAGACAGGCTTGGAGAGATTCATGGCTGGTCATCGCAGGAAAGTGCACGCACGCGTCTACGGTAACGTGCAAGGCGTCGGCTTCAGAGCCTGGGCCCGGGATGAGGCCACGGGCCTTGGTCTTGCGGGCTGGGTTTGCAATGAAGCGGACGGGTCCGTAACGGCCGAGATCGCAGGCCTCGATGAGGAGGTCTCGACAATGATCGAGCGCCTCTGGAAAGGGCCGGCCGGGGCTTTGGTTTCCAAGGTCGACGTCGAGGAGTTGGAGGCAGACAACGCCTCTGTTGGGTTCAGAATCGTGGCATGAAGGCGGATTTGGATTGAGCGCCTTGAATTAATTAAACGTTCGTTTTATTATTGCTCCGCAGAGGAGCTGACATGGCACGCACCGCCGGGTCTGATGGCGAAAAGACCGAAGCGACCATTCGTGAGGCGGCGGTCAATCTGATCGCGCGTTTTGGCTACGAGGCGATGTCGATGCGACAGCTCGCCGCCGAGGTCGGCGTACAGGCGGCCGCACTCTACCGCTACTTTCCGACCAAGGAAGAGCTTCTGTTCACGCTGATGCGCGAGCACATGGAAGGTTTGACCGAAGCGTGGGAAACAGCTCGCCCGGTTAATGCGGATCCCGTGCAGCGGCTTTCGGCCTATGTCGAAAACCACATCACTTTCCACATCGAGCGACGGCACGCCACGCATGTGTCGAACATGGAATTGCGCAGCCTGTCGCCGGAAAGGCTGACGCAGATCCTGCGCATGCGCACTGCCTACGAGAAGGAGCTGCGCACCATCCTGCGCGACGGCGCCGAGACGGGCACCTTCAGCATCGACGACACCGGGCTGACCGCCATGGCGCTGATCCAGATGATGACCGGCGTCATCGTCTGGTTTCGGCCGGGCGAACGGCTGTCGATCGCTGAAGTGACCACAACATATCTTTCAATGACAATGCGGCTCGTCGGCGCGAAGATCGACGCCTACGGCGCCGCGCGTCCCTTCGGACGCGCAAAGGACGCTGCAGCATTTTGATTCGCGCATGATCCCTTTCCGAAATCAAAGTCGATTTTCGAGGTCATGCGCAGGGAGGAGAAAAATGTACACCAACACGCTCAGCTTCGGGCATGACGAAGAGATCGAGGCGCTGCGCGACATGGTGCGGCGCTTTGCCCAGGACCGGATCGCGCCGATCGCCGCCGACATCGATCGCTCGAACGAATTCCCGGCGCATCTGTGGGGCGAATTCGGTGCGCTCGGCCTGCTCGGCATCACCGCCGACCCCGATTTCGGCGGCAGCGGCATGGGCTATCTCGCCCATGTGATCGCCGTCGAGGAGATTTCGCGCGCTTCGGCCTCGGTCGGCCTCTCCTACGGTGCCCATTCCAACCTCTGCGTCAACC
>NZ_RZPL01000932.1:0-1851 GCF_004022805.1 Mesorhizobium sp. M7A.F.Ca.CA.002.04.1.1
GGTCCGAAACCCTGGCGCCGGGCTAACCCGTTGCTTAATAGGGCGTCAAGCGCCTCGGGATTGAATTGATGCGCGGTCTGCGCCAAATAAGCTCAAGGAACTCAGTGGTGAGTACGATGAAAACAGCCAAATTCGCAATCGGACAGGTGGTTCGCCACCGGCTGTTTCCATTCAGGGGCATCATTTTCGATGTCGATCCGCAATTCGCCAACACCGACGAATGGTACGAAGCCATCCCCGCCGACGTGCGGCCGCGCAAGGATCAGCCTTTCTACCATCTGCTCGCCGAGAATTCGGAGACCGAATACATCGCCTACGTCTCCGAGCAGAACCTGCTCGAGGACCAGTCGGGCGAGCCGGTCCGGCATCCGCAGATCAAGGAAATGTTCGACAAGAAGCCGGACGGCGGCTACCAACAGAAGCGGCAGTCCAGGCATTAGCCTGCTGGAAGACAGTCACAAAAAAGCGGGGCATGAACCCCGCTTTTTTGTTGGCTCGGCGATATCGGCCGATCAGTTGGCGGTCTTCGCCTTGTCCTGCTCTTCCTTGAGCTTCTTGGCGAAATCCTGGTTGTTCTTGGCGACGAAGTCCTGAAGCTTCTTCTGCCTGTCCTCGATGTCCGACTGCTGCAGCGCCGGGCCGTCATAGGCGCCGCTGAAGCCCTGCAGGGCGATCTTGATCGGATTGGGCTGATTCTGGAAATTGACCGAAGTCAGCGTGATCGCCTGGCCTTTCTTGAATGCCGCGACGAGCTGATCGGTCAGCGGCACTTCGGCCACGCAACGATCCGGGAAGCAGATCACATAGTCGAGCTTCTGCGCCTTGCCGGTGTCGATCTGCAGGCCGATGCCGGGAGGCACCAGACGGCCGGTCGGAACCGTCACCTGGAACACCTTGCGGTTCACCTTGCCCTTGAGCTCGATCAGGCTGACGCCGGTGACCAGCTGGCCATTGCCGGCAGTGGTGATGTTCTGGACGTTGCAGATGTCGACATCTTCCTGCTTGGTGCAGGCCTTGAACCAGCCTTGCGGAATCTGCTGCTGCTGCTGTGCGGAAGCGGCGGGAAGCCCTGCGCCGAGAAAGCCGACCACGCCAGCGGCCATGACCGACAGGCGGTACGCGTTGCTGTTCAGGCTCGTCATGTCGTGCACTTCCTCTCAAATGATCCCGGGACCGGCTTCTTCGTGCCGTGTGGTCCAGCTACCTGTTGCCGAAATGAGGCAACAGAATGACTTCGGAGGGCGTGTTACACTGCAAGCGAGGCCGAATCCAGCCCGGCGCCTGCGATTCTTGGCCGTGCGATTTGGGCCGTGCGATTTGGGCTGATGTATCTGGCCGGAGCGCGGTGGCGCCATGCTAGGGTGCAGTCCGAATCATCAAGCCGCCCAGTAAGGAGACGGTCATGGGCCGCGTTCTTGTTTGGCTGATCACCGCGATATCGTTTCTCGCCCTTTCGCATCAGCCGGCCGCATCGGAGCCGAAGCACGCCATCGCCATGCAGGGCGAGCCGGCGCTGCCGCCCGACTATACGCATTTCAACTACGTCAATCCCGACGCGCCGAAGGGTGGCTCGATCACCTATTGCGTCGTCGGCAGCTTCGACAATCTCAACCCTTTCATCCTCAAGAGCCTGCGCACCACGGCGCGCGGCATGATGGATACGATCTTCGGCAATCTGGTCTTCGAGCCGTTGATGCAGCGCAATGCCGACGAGGCTTTCACGCTCTACGGTTTGTTGGCCGAAAGCGCCGACATGGATCCGGAGCGCAAGAGCATCGAGTTCCATCTCAATCCGAGGGCCAAATGGTCGGACGGTCAGCCGGTGACGCCGGAGGACGTGCTGTTCAGTTA
>NZ_RZPL01000933.1:0-1845 GCF_004022805.1 Mesorhizobium sp. M7A.F.Ca.CA.002.04.1.1
CGACGGGCATGTGCGGTTGTCGAACTCGACGCCGACGCCGATCGCCATCGGCGAGTCGCTCTACTCCCTCCGCCATTTTCGCGAGTACATGCAGAAAGGCGCCTGCTCGATCGTGCAGGTCGATGTCGGCCGTATCGGCGGCATCACGCCCTGGCTCAAGATTGCGCACGCGGCAGAGGCCTTCGACATTCCGGTCTGCCCGCATTTCCTGATGGAACTGCATGTCAGCCTGACCTGCGCTGTTCAGAACGGCCGATATGTCGAGTACATTCCGCAGCTCGACCAGTTGACCGGCAAGCGCATGCGCATCGAAGATGGCCAGGCGCTGGCGCCCGACGAACCGGGCATCGGCATCGATTGGGACTGGGACGCGGTCAAGGCCATGAGCATCGCCGAATTCACCACGGCGATCACGAAATAGGAGACTGATATGCAGCGGATGGGGATGATTCTCGGACTGAAGCCGGAAAAGGTCGATGAGTATGTTCGGCTCCATGCCGCCGTCTGGCCCGGCGTGCTGACCATGATCTCGGCCTGCAACATCAAGAACTATTCGATCTACCTGAAGCGGCCGGAGAACCTGCTGTTTTCCTATTTTGAATACCACGGCACCGACTATGCCGCCGACATGGCCAAGATGGCGGCCGACCCGAAGACGCAGGAATGGTGGGCCGTCTGCATGCCCTGCCAGGAGCCGCTGGCGACCCGCAAGGAGGGCGAGTGGTGGGCCGAGATGGATGAGGTCTTCCATCATGACTGAAGGCGGCTTCGACCCTGCCTTGCTCGTTCAATCCTGGCCAAAACCCTCAAGACCCCGGCCGATCGTCACCTTCGGCGCGGGATCGATCGTCGGCGACGCGCATTTCCCAGCCTACCGGAAGGCCGGCTTTCCGGTTGCCGGGCTTTATGATCCTGATCATGTCAGGGCTGAAAAGCTGGCCAGCCAATGGGGCGTGACGGCCTTTGGCTCGGTCGAAGAAGCGACTGCTGTCGAGGGCGCGATCTTCGACCTTGCCACCCCGCCGTCGCATCATGCCGATGTGCTGAAGTCCTTGCCTGACGGCGCGGTGGCGCTGATCCAGAAGCCGATGGGCAGCAATCTTGCCGAGGCGACCGCGATCCTCGAAATCTGCCGCGCCAGGAGGCTGCACGCGGCGGTGAACTTCCAATTGCGTTTCGCGCCAATGATGCTGGCGCTGAAGGATGCCATCGGCAAGGGCTGGCTCGGCGAGATCGTCGACTTCGACGCCTGGCTGGCGCTGGCGACACCATGGGAGCTTTGGGAATTCCTGCTCAAGGCGCCGCGCGTCGAGATCGCCATGCATTCGATCCACTATCTCGACCTGATCCGGCAGTTGCTCGGCGACCCCAGAGGCGTGCACGCCAAGACGCTCGGCCATCCCAACCATAAGGTGGCGCAGACGCGCACCAGCGCCATTCTCGACTATGGCGACACCGTGCGTTGCGCGCTGTCGATCAACCACGACCACAAATTCGGTCGCCGGCATCAGGCCTGCGAGTTCCGCATCTGCGGCACAGAGGGTGCCGCCTATCTCAAGCTGGGTCTCAACCTCGATTATCCCACAGGCGAACCGGATGTATTGGAGATCTGTCCGAAGGGCGGAACGGGCTGGATCGCCGTGCCCTTGGCCGGCGAGTGGTTTCCCGATGCCTTCGTCGGCCGCATGGCCAATGTCCAGCGCTTTGCGACCGGAGAAGATGATACGCTGATAAGCCCCGTCGAAGATGCCTGGAGCACGATGGCGCTGGTCGAGGCCGCCTACCAGTCGAGCGCGGCACCGGCGACGCCGATCGCGGAAAGACCCTGATGGAACAGATCAAGTA
>NZ_RZPL01000934.1:0-1838 GCF_004022805.1 Mesorhizobium sp. M7A.F.Ca.CA.002.04.1.1
GTCCAGCGCCGTGCCATAGGCATTCATCGACCGGTAGAAGTCGAAGAAAGCCGGATCGCGCTGATAGGCTCCCGCGAAGGTGGCGCTGCGCTGGGCCTCGCCCTCGCCGCGCAGGATTTCCGACTCTTTTTGGGCTTCGGCGACGATCTCGACCACTTCGCGATCGGCGCGGGCGGTGATGCGCTGTGCCGCCTCATTGCCGCGCGCCCTCAGCCGGGCAGCTTCCGCAAGGCGTTCCGCCTTCATGCGGTCGAAGGTCTGCTGCGAGACCTCGGCCGTGAGATCGGTGCGGCGAATGCGGACATCCTCGATCTGCAGGCCGAGCGATGTGGCATCGGGCCTGAGCTGGTCGCGGACCTCGCGCATCATCACGCCGCGCTCTTCGGAGAGTGCTGCCTCGAAATCACGCAGACCATAGACACGGCGCAAGGCAGCGTCGAGACGCGTCCTGAGCCGGGCCTCGGCCAGTTCGATCTGACCGGACACCGCGGCGCGGAAGACCCGCGGATCCGAGATGCGATAGGCGATGAAGGCATCGACCTCATAGAACTTGCCGCCCGAGACCTGGACGCGAATGTTGTCGAGATCGAAGCGCAGCACCCGGTTCTCGATCAGCTGCACGGTGTCGGCGTCGAAGAACGAGAACGGCGCCTTGAAGTAGATGCCGGGTTCGCTCTTGACGTCGACGATCTCACCGAACCTGAGCACCAGCGCCTGCTGGCGCGCATTGACCACGAAGACCGACGAATAGAGCAGGAACAGGATAACCGCTGCTGCGACGACGATGATGGGAAGACGGTTGGCCATCACTGGTTACCTCCCGTAACGGGGGCGGCCGGTGCCGGCGCTTTCGGCTGCAATGCCGGCAGCGGCAGATAGGGAACGACCCCTTGCCCGTTGCCCTGCTCGACGATGACCTTGCTCGAATCCTTCAGAACCTTCTCCATGGTTTCCAGGTAGAGGCGCTTGCGCGTTACATCGGGCGCCTTGGCATATTCGTCATAGACCGAGATGAAGCGCTGCGCCTCACCCTCGGCTTCCTGCACGACCCGGTTCTTGTAGGCGGCCGCGTCTTCGCGGATCTGTGCGGCCTCGCCGCGCGCCTGCCCGAGCTTCTGATTGGAGTACTGGTTGGCCTGCTCGACGAACTTGTCCTCGTCCTGCTCGGCGCGCTGCACCTCGTCGAACGCATCGGCCACTTCGCGTGGCGGTGCCGCATCCTCGATCGAGACGGCGTTGACGTTGAGACCGGCCTTGTAGCCGTCCAGCGTCGTCTGGATGATCTCACGCACCGAGGCGGCAATGCCCTGGCGGTCGTCGCGGAAGATGTCCTGCGCCGGCCGGCGGCCGACGGCTTCACGCATGGCGCTTTCGGCAACCTGCCGCAGCATGCCGTCGGGATCGGACACATCGAACAGATACGCGCGCGGGTCGGAGACCTGATAGGCCACGGAGAACTGGACGTTGACGATGTTCTGGTCGCCGGTAAGCATCAGCCCGGACGTATTGCCACTTGTCGCGCCGCCACCGCCGATATCGACGAGCTGCTCGGAAATCTTGGCCGTCTCGACGGTTTCGAGCGGCCACCAATGGAAATGCAGGCCAGGCTGCGACAGTTCGGTCTTCGGCTTGCCGAAGCGCAGTTCGACCGCGACCTCATCGGGCTGCACGGTGTAAACCGCCTTGAACGCCCACAGCACCACAAGTGCAGCCGCGATCAGCGCGAAGATAGCCGGGCTCGCGCCGCCGCCGCCCGGAAGAGCGCGCCGCAGCCGGTCCTGGCCGCGGCGGATGATGTCTTCTAGATCGGGAGGCGAGCCCTGCGGCCCGCTCGGTCC
>NZ_RZPL01000935.1:0-1833 GCF_004022805.1 Mesorhizobium sp. M7A.F.Ca.CA.002.04.1.1
GCTCAGGCCTTGTGGATGGGGCGCGAGGGGGCTTCCCCCGCCCCGCCGATGTCGGCAAGACGGGCCTCGATGCACTCGACGTCGAGCATGATCGCACCGCCGCCCGAGAAGATCAGCTCGACGATGCCGGCCGGCTTGCTGATCTCGATGAAGCTGATCGCCAGCAGCGACAGGACTTCGGCAGGCTTGTCGCGGTCAATACCGCTGGTCTTGGCCCCGAGCACGCGGTCGAAATGCAGCACGGCCTGCCGTCGCTCATTATGCTGGCGAAACAGGCCGGATTTTGCCTCCCAGACGAAACGGTTCATGGTCAGCAGGAAACGCTTGGCCGCGGGGAGGAATTCGAGGTCGCTGACTTTCAGCACGGCATCCTGGACATGAGCCGAAACGATGCTCAGATCCTGGTCGTCGAGCGCGATAAGCTTAAGGGCGGTCATACGGATTTCGCACCTGAAGGTTGATTGTTCAGCCTTCTGTTAGGCGGTCTTGGCGATCGGTGCAACCGCACCAACAGCTGCAGCTCTGCGCTGCCCCTCATCGCCCTGCCGGGCACTTCTCCCCGGATAGTGACGGGGAGAAGGACGCTGCCGCGAAGGATTTCGCCAATCTCCTGCGCTGCTAGAGAGGAGCCGAGGTCGCGGGCTACGCCGAAATCCGTTCGATCACCGCGCCGCAGTTGGACAGCTTTTCTTCCAGCCGCTCGAAGCCGCGATCGAGGTGGTAGACGCGGTTGACCGTGGTCTCGCCTTCCGCCGCCAGGCCGGCGATGACCAGCGAGACAGAGGCGCGAAGATCGGTCGCCATGACCGGCGCGCCCTTCAGCTTCGGCACGCCGTCGACGATCGCCGTCTGGCCCGAAAGCGTGATGTGAGCGCCGAGCCGCGCCAGTTCCTGCACATGCATGAAGCGGTTCTCGAAGATCGTCTCGGTGATGCGCGACTTACCCTTGGCCATGGTCATCAGGCCCATGAACTGCGCCTGCAAATCGGTCGGGAAGGCCGGGAAGGGTGCTGTCGTCACGTCGACCGGCGAAATGCCGGCGCCGTTGCGCCTCACCCGGATGCCGGAATTGGTCGGCGTGATCTCCGCACCCGTCTGGGCGATCACGTCCAGTGCGGTCTGCAGCAGGTCCGCACGCGCGCCTTCGAGCACGACGTCGCCGCCGGTCATGGCGACGGCCATCGCATAGGTGCCGGTCTCGATGCGGTCGGGAATGACGCGCACGCGCGCACCGGAGAGCGATTCGACGCCGTCGATGGCAATGGTTGGCGTGCCGGCGCCGGAAATCTTCGCGCCCATGGCGTTGAGGCACTCGGCCAGATTGACGATCTCGGGCTCGCAGGCGGCATTTTCCAGCACCGTCTCGCCCTTGGCGAGTGCCGCGGCCATCATCAGCACATGGGTGGCGCCGACCGAGACCTTCGGGAAGATATAGCGGTTGCCGACAAGGCGGCCATTCCGGGTCTTGGCGATGACATAGCCGGTGTCGACGTCGATATCAGCGCCCAGCGCCTGGAGGCCCTCGAGGAACAGATCGACCGGCCGCGTGCCGATGGCGCAACCGCCCGGCAGCGACACTTTTGCTTCGCCCATGCGCGCCAGCAGCGGGCCGATCACCCAGAACGAGGCGCGCATCTTCGACACCAGCTCGTAGGGCGCTGTGGTGTCGACGATGTTGCGGGCGGAGAAGTTGATGGTGCGCGAATAGCCCTCATTCTGCTTCTCGCGGCGGCCATTGACCGAATAATCGACGCCGTGATTGCCCAGGATGCGGATCAGCTGCTCAACATCGGCCAGATGCGGCACGTTTTCCAGCGTCAGTGTGTCGTCGGT
>NZ_RZPL01000936.1:0-1829 GCF_004022805.1 Mesorhizobium sp. M7A.F.Ca.CA.002.04.1.1
GGTCGGCACCGGCGAGAAGGTGTTGGTTGCCGTCGCCAGCGAGGCGGTGAAAATGCGCATGAAAGCTCCGTCCGTGAATAGGCGCTATTTGACCGCCCCGAGCGCCAGGCCCCTGACGAGGTAGCGCTGCAGCCAGATGAACAGGATGGCCACCGGCAAGGTCGCCAGCAGCGTCGCGGCCATGACGTGATGCCATTCGATGGTGTAGCGGCCGGCGACCAGCGAAAACACCTGGATCGGCAGCGTGTAGCTTTCCTGGCTGCGCAGCATGGTGAGCGCCACGACGAACTCGTTCCAGGCGTTGATGAAGGTGAAGATCGCCGTCACCGCGATCGCCGGCAGGCAGAGCGGCAGGAACACCTTGCGCAAGGTCAGCCAGCGGCCGGCGCCCTCCATCCAGGCGGCTTCCTCGAGATCGCGCGGGATGGTGTCGAAATAGCTCTGCAGCATCCACACCGTGAAGGCGACGTTGAAGGCCATGTAGATGAAGCCGAGCGCCGTCGTGCTCTCGACCAGGCCCCAGGCCGCCATCAGCCGGAACAGGCCGAGCACCAGCACGATCGGCGAGATCATCTGCGAAATCAGCAGGAACTGGCGCAAGGCGCCGTAGCCGGCAAAGCGGAAGCGCGACATCGCATAGGCCGCCGGAACCGAGATCAGGATGGCGCCGACGGTGGCGATCACAGACACGTAGAGCGAATTGAGCAACGCCTGGCCGAAGCCGGTCGCCACCCACATGTCGGAAAAATTCGACCAGCGGAATTCGCTCGGCCACCAGGTCGGCGACAGCACTTCCTGTCTCGGCTTGACTGCGGTCAGGAACATCACCGCGAAGGGAAAGAGCGTCACCACGATCAGCGGCGCCAGCAGCAGCCAGGCGATGATCGAACGCTTGAGCTTGCTCGTCATGCGCGTTGCTCCCGCATCGCCAGCCGCACATAGATCATGGTGAAGACCAGCAAGATGGCGAACATCACCAGCGACACCGCCGATGCTTCGCCCAGCTTGCCGATGCGGAAGGCCAGCTTGTAGAGATGGGTGACCAGGATATCGGTCGAGTTGGCCGGACCGCCCTGCGTCATCACCCAGATGATCGGGAAGGAATTGAAGACGTAGATGGTGTTGAGCACGATGGCGATGTTGATGAACGGTTTCAGGAGCGGAAAGGTGATTTCGCGGAACTGCTGCAGCGGCGTCGCCCCTTCAAGCGCCGCCGCCTCGTAGAGATCGTCCGGGATCGACGACAGCCCGCCGAGGAAGATCGTCGTCGTGAACGGCACCGTCACCAGGATGCCGATCAGCACTTGCATCGGAAAGGCGGTTTCGGCACTCGCCAGCCACTGGATGTTGTGATCGATGAGGCCGAGGCCGATCAGCGCCGAATTGAGCATGCCGCTTTCGCCGCTCAGCGCCCAGCGCCAGACCACCGCGGTCATGGTCAGCGACACCGCCCAGGGCAGCATGATGATGACGCGGGCAATGCCGCGGCCATAGAAATCGGTGTTGAGGATCATCGCCACCGGGATCGACAAGAGAAGCGCGCCGCCGACCACCATCACCGTCCATTGGCCGGTGCGCCAAAGCGCGGCCGTGAAATCGGGATCGGCAGCGAGTGCCGCGAAATTGGCGAAGTCGTTGAAGTCACGAAGCTGGCCGAAGCGGCTGACGTCATGCGTCGAGATCTGGATCAGGTCCCAGACCGGCCAGAAGATGACCACCGCCGCCAGAAACAGGCTGGGCAAGGTCAGGAGATAGGGCAAGAAACGATTTTGCATCGGCTGGCTTTGTACCGCGTTGCGGGGAGATTGGATTTCGCTGGCTTGACAGAT
>NZ_RZPL01000937.1:0-1814 GCF_004022805.1 Mesorhizobium sp. M7A.F.Ca.CA.002.04.1.1
CGATCATTCCGCCGCGGCGGCGATAGTGTCGTTGTGGAATTCCTCGCGATATGGCCGTGCGGTCGGCGGCAGCTCGCGCTTGAGGAAATAGTCCTCGTTGCGCAGCTGGCGCAGGAAGACCGGGATCATCTCGCGGTAGCCGGCCAGGATCGACGGTGTCGCTTCCGGCAGATCGTGCTTGATCAGTTCGTGCAGCCTCGGCAGCGCATGATAGGGCACCATCGGAAACATGTGATGCTCGACATGGTAGTTCATGTTCCAGTAGATGAAGCGGCTGATCGGGTTCATGTAGACGGTGCGGCTGTTCAGCCTGTGGTCGGTGACATTGTCGGCCAGGCCGCCATGCTGCAGCAGCCCGACCATGACATGGTGCCAGGCGCCGTAGAGCCTGGGCAGGCCGACCAGCATCAGCGGCAGGAACGAACCGGTGTAGAGCGCCAGCCCGACGGTGGCGGCATAGATCGCCGTCCAGATGCGGGCGACGCGGATCGCCTTGGGCTGTTCCTGTTCTGGAATGAAGGTCTTTTCGGCGGCGCTGACGGTGCCGGCGGCGTTGCGCAGCATATCGCTCATCGCATGCCAGGCGTCGAGCACGCCGACGAAGCCCAGCATGGCGCGAACCAGATCCGGCGGCCGCATCACCGAGATTTCCGGGTCGCGGCCGACGATGATGGTGTCGGTGTGGTGGCGCGTGTGGCTCCAGCGCCAGGTCACCGGATTGCGCATGATCATGAAGCAGGCGATCTGATAGACCGCATCGTTCATCCATTGCGTGCGGAAGGCGGTGCCGTGACCGCATTCGTGCCAGCGTGAATCCGTCGAGGAGCCGTAGAGCACGCCATAGACGAAGAAGAACGGCACGCACCACCATGTGCCCCAGAGCCAGGCGCCGCCGGCGCCACTGACGGTCAGGGCGGCGAACCAGATCGCCGTATCGCGGATCGCCGGCCCGTCGGAGCGCTGCATCAGCTCCTTCATCTGCTTGCGCGGTATGTCGGTGTGATACCACTCGGCCGCCGACAGGCCGGTCTCGACGGCGAGCTTGGCGTCGCGGCCGATCAGGCTGTAGTCACGCCGGGACGGCGCAGTGGACATGATTGCCTCCCTCGGCAAAGGCATCCGCCAGAGCGAATGCCATGAAATCCCTTGGCTTCGGGCGTCAAAGTAACGCCGACTGATGATAGACTCAACATCATAAAGATAGTTTCTATCATTTCCCATCAGGATGATGTACGAAGGGCTCGAGCAAACCCGACGAGGCAAGCATGGTGAAGCGGCCGACAATATCCGATCTGGCGCGCATCTCGGGCGTCAGTGTCGCCACCGTCGACCGCGTGCTGAACAACCGGCTGCCGGTGCGCGAAGAGACAGCGCGCCGCGTCTACGAGACCGCTACCGACATCGGCTACCACGCCGCCGGCCTTATCAAGCAGCGCATGCGCCAGGAGTTGCCGGAGTACCGCCTGGGCTTCCTGCTGCTGCGGGGCAACGATGCCTTCTACGGTGACTTCGCGCGGGAACTCGAACTGGCCATCTCTCAATCGCAGCGCTTCCGCGGCGTTGCGAGCATCGATTTCGCCAGCTCCCTGGCTCCCGACGAGATCGCCTCCCAGATGCGCAGGCTGGCGGCGAAATCGAGGGCCATCGCCGTGGTCGGTCCGGACCATCCGACCCTGACAGCGGTCGTGGAAACCTTGAAGGCGAGAGGGCAGCCGGTCTTTTCGGTGCTGTCCGATTTTGCCGCCGGCATCCGGGAGGGCTATATCGGCCTCGACAACCGCAAGGTCGGGCGCACCGCCGCATGGATGATCTCC
>NZ_RZPL01000938.1:0-1814 GCF_004022805.1 Mesorhizobium sp. M7A.F.Ca.CA.002.04.1.1
GTGCTGGCACGCATCGACGAAAGCCGGATCGACGCCGCCTGCAAAACGCTAGCCGGCGCGCGACAGATCGTCGTCTATGGCTGCGGCCGCGAGGCCTTGCAGGTCAAGGGTTTTGCCATGCGGCTCTACCATTTGGGCCTGCCGGTTTCCGTGGTCGGCGACATGAACACGCCGCCGCTGGGGCAGGGCGATGTCTTCCTGGTCAGTTCCGGGCCGGGAGAAACCTCGACCGTGCTGACCCTGATGCAGGTCGCGCGCCAAGCAGGTGCAACCAATCTCCTGCTGACCGCCCAGGCCGAAGGCAGCGCGGCAAGGCTTGCCGACTTCACGCTGCTCATTCCCGCGCAGACCATGGCCAACGATCAGGGGGCGCAAAAAACATCGGTCCTGCCGATGGGCTCGGTGTTCGAAGGCGCGCTGTTCCTGCTGTTTGAGGTGATGGTGCTGAAGCTTAGGGAATTGACCGGCGTGTCGCCCGAAGCCATGCGCGCCCGCCACACCAACATGGAATAGATCATGCGCTATGAACTGATGCTGCCACACCAGATCCGCAGGGCGATCGCCGAGAATTGGCCGGTCGCTCTGCCGCTCGGCGTGCTGGAATACCATGGCGAGCATATGGCCGTCGGCATGGACACGCTGGCCGTCATCAAGACGCTGGAGCTGTTCGAAAAGGAGAAGGACGTCGTCATCCTGCCGCCCTTCTACTACGGTGCGGCAAGCTATGCGGTGGCGCCGCCGGAAGGCAGCGGCTCGGTGCAGGTCGGCGGCAATGCGCTGGCGCCGTTCGGCGAGGAGCTGTTCTACAGCCTGTTGCGCATCGGCTTCCGCAACATCCACGCCATTATCCACCACCAGACCGAGAACTTTGTCGCCGGCATGCCGACCGATCTGGCGTTCAAGGCCGCCGGCCGCCAGGCGATCTTCCGCTTCCTCGAAAAGGAGCGCGGCGAGGGCTGGTGGGGGTCGCAGGCGATGGCGGACTATTATTCAGGACACGCGGCGGGTGAAAATTTCTTCAACTGGGTGCAGGTGCATCCGCTGATGTCGGCTGACATGAACGGCAAGTACCCGTTCGACCATGCCGGCATTGGCGAGACCTCGCTGATGCTGGCGCTATGCCCGGAGGCTGTCGATGCCAATCACTTCGCCGACAATACCGGCTGGTACACGGCGAGCGCCAAGGATGCTTCGGCAGAGCTCGGGCAGAAGGGCGTCGCCATGATCATGGACCACCTGCGGGCAATATTGGGACGCTAGCGCGCGGCTTCCCTTCTCCCACAAGGGGGAGAAGGTAAGAGGGCGCCATGCTACTTCACCGCGCCCGCGGTCATGCCCATGATCAGATAGCGCTCCAACGCGATGCCAATGACGGCGAGCGGCGCGATGGCCGCCGTCGCTAGTGCCGCCATCGACCACCAGTTGATGCCTTGCGAGCCGGTCTGGCTCGCCACCATGACCGGGATCGTCTTGGCGTCGGTCGAGGTCAAAAGGGCGGCGAAGAAATACTCGTTCCAGCACAGCACCATCGCCAGGATGAAGGCGGCGACCATGCCCGGCAGCGCGATCGGCATGACGATGCGGAAGAACGCGCCCCAGATCGACAGCCCGTCGACAAGGGCGGCTTCCTCGAGCTCGACCGGGATCGAGTTGAACTGGTCGCGCATGATCCAGATGACGATCGGCAGCACCATCAGCGTGTAGAGCAGGATCAGCCCGATGCGCGTGTCGAGCAGGCCGACCTCGCGGTAGAGCACCAGGAAGGGCAGCGCCAGCACCACCGGCGGCAGGATCAGCTGCGACAGGAAGAAGAA
>NZ_RZPL01000939.1:0-1793 GCF_004022805.1 Mesorhizobium sp. M7A.F.Ca.CA.002.04.1.1
ATCAAGGACTATTGCCCGGTGGTCGAGTTCGGGCTGGTCGGCAAGACCATGCACATGGTCGACGAGCGCGTCGCCATTGCCGACCTCGAGACGCTGACGCAAATCTACCAGCGCTTCATAGAAGACTGGTTCGGACAGGGCTGAACAGCATGCTTTCGGCGGACGAAACCCAAGCTTCGCTGACGGGCGCCTGGCGATTGATGCTCGGCAGAGCCGACGGCCTGCGCCTGCTCGACCTGTCGGCCGACGGCTTCTGGAATTCCTTCTTCGCCATTGTCGTTGCAGCACCGGCGCTGATCGTCGGCTGGGTCGGCATCGCCAACGAAATCGGCGATCCCGACGCCTTCGCGGGGCGCTTCAGCATGCTGGTGCGCCTGGCGACGGTCGACATCGGCTCCTGGGTGCTGCCGCTGGTTGCGCTCGCTTTCATCGCGCCGCGCGCCGGCATAGGCGGCCGCTTCGTCCACTACGTCGTTGCCAGCAACTGGGCTTCGGCCATCACCGCCTGGCTGATGCTGCCTTCGGCGCTGATCCGGCTTTTCCTGTCGTCCGCAAGCCAGGTTTCGAGCCTTGTGTCGCTGTTCCTCTTTGCCCTTTCTATGGTGCTGACCTGGCGCATGACAAATGCCACGATGGGCAGGGGCGCAGCGGTCGGCACGGCCGTTTTCGTCGGCATGTTCATTGCGTCGCTGCTGGTGCTGTTCGGCCTGCAGACGTTGCTCGGCATCACCGTCCCGGACGATGTCGGAGTTCAGAGCCTTTCCGGGCTCGTCTCGATCGGATAATCGACACCGGTGAGAAACAGCCCGTCGGGCGGCGCCACCTGGCCGCAGGCGGCGCGGTCGCGCGCCTCGAGCGATGTTTTCAGGTCGGCCGCGCTCCAGCCGCCGTCGCCGACACGCTTGAGCGAGCCGACCATCGAACGCACCTGGTTGTGCAGGAACGAGCGCGCCGAAGCCCTGACCTCGACCATGTCGCCTTGTCGGCTCACATCGAGCCGTTCCAGCGTCCTGATCGGGCTGTTGGCCTGGCACTGGGTCGAGCGGAAGGTGGTAAAGTCATGCCGTCCGAGCAGGACCTTTGCCGCTTCGTGCATGGCGCCGGCGTCGAGCCGCTTCGGCACCCACCACACCTTGCCCTTGTCGAGCGCGGCCGGCGCGCGGCGGTTCAGGATGCGGTAGAGATAGTGGCGGCCAATGGCCGAGAAGCGGGCGTCGAAACTGTCGGAGACCACCGTCGCTTTCAGGATGGCGATGCGCGCCCCGGCCGCCTGCAGATGGGCGTTGACGGCATCGCGCACCTTGTCGCTCGGCCACGCCTTGACGAGGTCGACATGCGCCACCTGCGCGGTCGCATGCACGCCGGCATCGGTGCGGCCGGCGGCGCGCAGCCTGATCGCTTCGCCGCAGAATTTTTCGATCGCCTGTTCGATCGCCTGCTGCACCGAAGGCTGATCCGCCTGGTGCTGCCAGCCGGCAAACAGGCTGCCGTCATATTCGATGTCGAGGCGAAAACGCGGCATTTGCGGCTAGAGCTCTCGCCTCGAGCAATTCCAGGAAAAGTGTGAAACGGTTTTCCGTTCGGAATTGCGTTAAAACAAAGAGGAGTGCAGTTCGCCGTTTCCGTGAAAACGGCTGACTGTTCTACGCGGCGAGAGCGGTGAAGGCGGAGGCGTAGACCAGCCTGCCTGCTTCTGGCGCGTCACCCCAGGCCAGCGCCTGCAGCGCTTCGCCCTGGTATTCGCTTTCGAAGTTCTCGGCACGCGTGTGGCTATAGCCGAAACGCCCGTAATA
>NZ_RZPL01000093.1:0-11493 GCF_004022805.1 Mesorhizobium sp. M7A.F.Ca.CA.002.04.1.1
GTGCATGGCGGCGTCACCACCATGATCTCGGCGTGTGGACTTCCCCCGCCGAGATCATGGTGGTGACGCCGCCATGCACGGTCGAATCCATCCAGCCGATCTGGTTCTGCCGGGGCGTCCAGTCGCCGGCCACCGGATGGGCGTGGTTGTCGATAAGACCCGGCGCGACCGCACAGCCCATCGCATCGATGATCGTCGCCGCGCTGCCGCCATCAATGTCGCCTGCCTTGCCAATGCCTGATATGCGTCCATCGCTCACGACGATGGTGTCGGCGTCGATGATCGGTTGTGCGAGATCGCCGCTCAGCATGAGACCGATATTGCGGACGACGAGCGTGTTGGCAGACGACTGGAGGTCGGACGACATCGGTTCTCACTTTTGCTGTTATGGAAAAAAGGACTGGACGCGGCTTATTTGCCGCCGTCGCCATTCGTTGGGTCGTCGTCATTGATGCGCTGGAGCAGGCGAAGCAGCGTCGCCTGCTCAGCCGGGGAGAGCGGCGACAGGAACCGCCGCCCGACCTCGACGCTGCGTTCGAGCCGTTCCAGCGTATAGTCGGTCCCTTTGCTGGTCAGCGCGATCATCGTCAGGCGTTGGTCGGTTTCGGAGGCGCTGCGCGTGATCAGCCCGTGTTTGAGCAGTTTGCGCATGACGATGCTGATGGTCGACGGGTCCATCGCCGTCAGCCGGCCGAGATGGTTCTGCGAGACTTCGCCATGCTTGAGGATCGTGGCGAGCGCCGCGAATTGCGTTGGCGAAAGGTCTTCGCCGGCCATGACCTGCTGGAAGCGCAGTGTCGCGCGCTGATGCGCCCGGCGGATGACGTGCGCCGGGTGACGGTCCAGTTCATAGCCGGTCTCGGCGTATTGCTGCAGCACTTGCTCGCGGCTCGGGGGTGCATCGCCGCTCGGCGTTTTCGAGGTCGCGCCTTTTTCGGATTGCGGTTTCTTTTCAGTCGTCACACCGGACTCCTATCGCCGCTGTCTCGGATGTCGCCGGTTTGGAAAAGCTCAAGCCGCGACCTCCGCTGGTTGAAGCGACGTCCCGTCGCGGAGGGCTGCGACGACATCAGCCGAATCGCTGACCACGCCGAAATGGGTCGCTATGTCGTAGAGCGAGCTTTCCTGCTCGCGTGGTCCCGTTGCCGCGCAGCAATCGCTTGGCACCACCACCTCATAGCCCTGGAAAAAGGCATCATGGACGGTCGAGCGCACGCAGATGTTGGTGACCACGCCGAAAATGACCAACTGATCGACCTGCATGTCTTTCAGCGTCAGGTCCAGGTCGGTTTGAAAGAAGGCCGAGTAGCGCCGCTTGATGACATGGATCTCATCATCGCGGGCGCCGAGATCCTCGATGATCTCCGGCCCCCAGCTTCCATCCAGGCAATGCGGTGTGCGCTTCAGCCATTCGCGCTCTCGTCGCATGCCCGGTCGGTGGCTGTCATGGACCCAGATCACCGGCACGCCGGCGGCGCGCGCAGCCTCGATCACGGCCAGTTGCGGCGCGACCAGCGTCTCGTACCCAGGCAGGACCATGGCCCCGCCGGGCTTGCAGAACTCATTGACCATATCGATGACGATAATGGCCGCACGGCGTGGATCGAGGCGCACCGCATCATCGTGCCGATGTGAGGAAAAACTGTCCACGGACATGGCGAGCTCCTTTGACCGATCGTTGATGCTCATACAAAAAACCCTAGTGGATGCCAAGTCAATCCCGTTCGACGCAAAGCGTGCTGGTCGGCCTTGCGCACCGCGCTCCGACAAGCGTATGCGCTATTTGCCCATCGCGAAATGGCCTTGACAACGCTTGTCAGGCATGTGCTCGATTTGTATGACCATCAATGATATTCAAGCCGCTGAATTGCGGAGCCGAGGCCGAGATATGAAAACCATCGTCACCGGAGCCAGCGGCCTGCTTGGCCGCCATGTGGCCGAGGCTCTGGTTGCGGCCGGCCACGATGTGCTTGGTGTCGATGCCGTGGTGCCGGGTGAGGTCGCATGGCGCCACGCAACCGCCGATTTGACCGATCTGGGATCGACACTGCAGCTGGTGCGCGATTGCGATGCCGTTGTGCATGTCGCGGCCATTCCGCGGCCGACCGGCCGGGCCGGCGGCGAGGTGTTCAAGACCAACATCGCGACCGCCTACAATGTGGTCGAGGCAGCCGCCATGGCCGGCGCCAGGCGCTTCATCTATGCCTCATCCTTCAGCGTCTTCGGCTATCCCTTTTTCGAAAAACCTGTGCGACCGCCCTATCTGCCGGTCGACCTGGACCACCCGGTCGGCGCGCAGGACCCGTACGGCCTGTCGAAATGGCTGGGCGAGGAAATCGTCGACGCGGCGGTGCGCCGCGGCGCCTTTTCGGCGGTCAGTATCCGCATGCCGTGGATCCAGACGCCGGGTTCATTTTTCGAGGGCGTCGGGCCGCGCCGCGCCACGGCCGACAGTGCCCGCGACCTGTGGGCCTATCTCGACGCGCGCGACGCCGGGCAGGGCTTCCTGCGGGCGCTTGAATGGCAAGGCGACGGCCATCTGCGCGTCCTGCTCAGCGCCGCCGACACCTTCATGGAAGAGGAAACCGAAGCGCTCGTGCGCCGGGTCTATCCCGATGTCGCTCTATCGCGGCCGATCGCCGGCTTTGGCGCCGTGCTCGACACGGTCCATGCGCGCGAAACGATCGGCTTCGAACCACAATATTCATGGCGTTCCTATCCAAAGCCGGAGACCGGGGGATGAAACGATTCGACCAGAAGAAGATCCTTGTCACTGGCGGCGCCGGCGCGATCGGCGGCGCGGCGGTGCGGCGTTTCCTTGACGAAGGCGCGCGCGTCGCCATTGTCGATCGCAATGGCGCGGCGGCGCAGCAACTGGCTCGCTCACTGGGTGAAAACGCCATTGCCATCGAAGCCGACGTCACCGATGAAGCGGATGTGCGGCGCGCCGTCGAGGCGACCGTCGAGACGTTCGGCGGCCTCGACGTGGTGTTCAACAATGCCGGCATTTCCGGCGTCGTCGCTCCCGTTCACGACCTGCCGGTCGAGGACTGGGATACGACCATCCGTATCAATCTGCGCGGTATCTTCCTCGTCCTGCAGGCATCGCTTCGGGCGATGATCAAGGCGGGGACCGGTGGCTCGATCGTCAACATGGGCTCATCCATGGCCGGTTGGGACGTCCTTTCGGGCGGTGCCGGCTATGTCGCTTCCAAACACGGCGTGGTCGGCCTGACGCGGGTTGCGGCGCTCGATGCTGCGCCCTACGGCATACGCGTCAATGCCATTTGCCCCGGCGTGATCGAGACGACGCTTGGCGTGCCGGCTTCCGGTGACGGCGAATTCAAGAGCAGCGTCCAGCATTTCGCCGACCGCATTCCATTGCGCCGCATCGGCCAGCCGGACGATGTCGCGGCCGCCGTGGCTTTCCTGGCCTCGGACGAGGCGAGGCACGTCACGGGCGTGGATTGGCTGATCGACGGCGGCCAGACCTTGCAGAGCTGGGCCAACGCCCCTGATGGCGGTGCGTTTCCGAAATTTCGCTAAAGCTCAATTTCGCTGCTCGATTTGCTTGAGCATTGATCTGCAAGAATTCGGCAAACCAATTGTCGGATGCCGGCCGCTCCCGCTAAAGGCCAGGCCCCATTCGCGATCTACTTCACGCCGATGCCGGCGGTCAGGCCGCCATCGATCTTGTAGTCCGCGCCAGTGCAGAAGCCGGCCTTCGACGAACACAGGAAAGCGATAAGTTCGGCCACCTCCTCCGGCTCGCCGATGCGCCCGATGGGGTGCGCTTCGCCGAAGCGCTTGTAGGCGGCCTCGACATCGGCGTCCGTGCCGTTCTCGCCGCGGGCGGCCTTCTCCAGGATCGGGGTGCGGATCGAGCCGGGGCTGACGGAATTGACGCGGATGCCGGAGCGCGCATGGTCCAGGGCCAGGGCACGCGTCAGCGTGTGGATGGCGCCCTTGGTGGTGGCATAGGCGGCGACGTTTTGCTGGCAGGCAAAGCCCTGCACCGAAGCGACGTTGACGATGGCGCCGCCGCCCCTGCGGACCATTTCCGGGATGCCGAAATGCGCGGTCAGATAGATCGACCCGACATTGACCGCCATCGCCTTGTTCCAGGTCTCGAAATCGGTGCTGACGGCGGTTCCGTACGGATGCACCGCCGCCGAATTGACGACGATATCGAGGCCGCCGAACCGCTCCACGCCGGCCGCGACCGCGTCGCGAACCTGATCGGGCACGGAGACGTCGGCGCCTATGACCAGCGCCCCGGCTGCGGAGCTTTCCAGCTCCGCTTTCAGTAGAGCGTTGGCCGCGCGGTCGATGCCGCAGGCGATGATCGCAGCGCCCCCTGCAGCGAGGCGTCTGGCGGTTGCGAGGCCAATCCCGGTCGTCCCCGTCACCAAGGCAACCTTGCCGTCGAAATCCTTCATTGGGAAAACTCCTTCATTCGCTGTCCGAAACCGGTTCCTAGTTTGACACCCATTGTGGTCCAACAATAGGTTGCCATCCTCTCGCAGAAGGAAGCGGCAATGGAACAGTGCTGGCGCTGGTATGGACCAAACGACCCGGTAACGCTCGATCATGTCAGGCAGGCCGGTGCGACCGGCGTGGTGAGCGCCTTGCACGATATCTATGACGGGCGCGCCTGGCCGCTCGAGAGCATTCTGGAGCGCAAGCGTGTCATCGAGGCCGCCGGCCTGACATGGTCGGTGGTCGAGAGCATTCCGGTCCACAACTCCTTCAAGGTCGGCGCGCCGGAACGCGAGCGCTACGCCGGCTACTATCGCGACTCAATCCGCGCGCTCGCCAAGGCCGGCATTGCGACGGTCTGCTACAATTTCATGCCGGTGGTCGACTGGACCCGCACGGATCTCGCCTATCGGCTGCCGACGACGGGCTATGCGCTGCGTTTCGACGCCATCGATTTCGCAGCCTACGACCTGTTCGTGCTGAAGCGCGTCAATGCCGAAGCCGGCTATACCGCTGCCCGTATCGCCGAAGCGGAAGCGCGGCTGAAGGAATTGAGCAGCGAAGCGATCGACAGGATCGAACGCAACCTGATCGCCGGCCTGCCGGCGACCGAGCGCAGCTATGACAGGGACAGTTTTCGCGAGGCCCTGGCGGACTACGATGCGATCGGACCAAAGGAGCTGCGCCAAAACCTTGCCTGGTTCCTGCGCGAGATCATTCCGGTGGCCGAAGAGGAGGGGGTGCGCATGTGCATCCATCCCGACGACCCGCCCTTCTCGCTCTATGGCTTGCCACGCATCGTTTCGACAGCCGAGGATGCGCGTTTCATCCTTAACGCCGTCGACAGCCCCGCCAACGGCCTGACGTTCTGCACCGGCTCTTATGGCACGCGCGCCGACAATGACATCGTCGCCATGGTCAAGGAATTCGCCGACCGCATCCACTTTGTCCACCTCCGCAACATCACCATCGAGGATGACGGCTCGTTCTACGAAGCCGAGCATCTCGAAGGCGGCACCGACATGGCGCATGTTATCCTCGCTCTGATGCAGGAAGAGGCGCGCCGTCGCAGGGAAGGCCGTGCCGACTGGCGCATTCCGATGCGACCAGACCATGGCCATCTGCTTGCCGACGACATCGGCAAGACCAGGATCAACCCCGGCTATTCGCTGATCGGCCGGCTGAAGGGCCTCGCCGAGCTGCGCGGCATCATGCGCGCCATCGAGCGGTTCGAGCTGGCTTGAAGCCGTCTTGCCGGTCGGCTGGCGGGATTTACAGACGATCACGCGCGATTGCGCTTCCGCTGCGACTTATACGCTGTCGCACTGGAAAGTGCGGTCCACGAGAGGCATGGCGGGGAAAGCACTTGTCGGGAAATTATTTGCCGACAGGTCATAATATGCAGCGCTGACGTTCTTCCATCCGGCCCGGATTGGACTTCCTGTTGCTTTGATCGGCACGCCTTGCGTGTCACTTTGAGATGCATTCATGCTCGAAGCTCTTGCCGGTGGTCGCTTCTACTTCTCCTAAGCCAGGGCAGAGAAAAGAAGGAAGCTGAACATGCCCAGAATTGTGCCGGTGCTTGACCTGAGCCGCCTCGAACAAGGTGCGTCCGAGTATCGTACCTTTCTCCTGGACCTGCGTACGGCAGCCCGGGACGTTGGCTTCTTCTATCTCAGCGGCCACGGAATTTCCGCCCCGGAGATCGACGACGTGCTCGATGCCTCGCGACGGTTCTTCGCGTTGCCGGAGGCCGACAAGCTGGCCATCGAAATGGTCAAATCCCAGCAGTTTCGCGGCTACACCCGCGCCGGCGGCGAACTGACCAAGGGCGCGGCCGACTGGCGTGAGCAACTCGACATCGGCGTCGAGCGCCAGCCCATAGCGCAGGGACCTGGAATTGCACCGTGGACACGGCTGCAGGGGCCGAACCAGTGGCCGTCTGCACTGCCGGAGCTCAAGCCGGCACTGCTTGCATGGCAGGCCAAGGCGACCGCGGTGGCCATTCGGCTGCTGAAAGCCTTCGCACTATCGCTCGATCAGCCCGAGGACGCCTTCGACGCGATCTATCGGGACTCGCCCAACCATCGCATGAAGATCGTCCGTTATCCCGGCCGTGACGCGACCGAAGGCGACCAGGGCGTCGGCGCGCACAAGGATGGCGGTTTCCTCACCCTGCTGCTGCAGGACGACAACAAGGGCCTGCAGGTCGAATATGACGGAAGCTGGGTGAATGTGGATCCGCTCCCTGGAACGCTGGTCGTCAACATTGGCGAACTGCTCGAACTGGCATCGAATGGGTATTTGCGTGCCACCGTTCACCGCGTCGTGACGCCGCCTGCCGGCGTCGAGCGGATCTCCGTTCCCTTCTTCTTCAGTGCGCGGCTGGACGCGACCATACCGCTTCTGACCCTGCCCGAGGAATTGGCGGCCGAAGCGCGCGGGCCGGCAAGCGATCCGGACAATCCGTTGTTCCGCGATGTCGGCACCAATGTGCTCAAAAGCCGACTGCGTTCACATCCCGACGTGGCACGCCGCCACTATGCCGATCTTCTCCAGGCCGGAGCGGCGGGTTCGTGAACTCAGCTCTGCACGAATTTTTGCCGTTTCATATGTTTTTTGGAATGCCATTCGTCGCCAAGGCTTCGAGATAGGCGCAAAAAGGTAAAATCGTTTAGCGGTTTCCTCCCATTCCGCTGGACGGTGTTCCCCTCTGAAGGTTCAAACCTTCTTTTGGCCGGGCCGCATTCGAGCCCGGCCATTTTTTGTCCTGGTCCCGGACAGCGCAAAACCTATGCTGCAAAAGGCCGGTGTGGAGGAACAGGATATCTTCCCGAGTTGCGCGGACCGTCCGATCCTGAGTTTAGGATTCGAGCGCTAGTGCTCGACTGTATCGATCGGTCGAAACGACTTTCATGACACAAAAACAATTGCACCTCGGCGCCTTCATGCGCCCCGTCAGCCTGCATACCGGCGCCTGGCGCTATCCGGGCGCCTATGCCGACGCCAATTTCAATTTCGCGCATCTGAAGCGCTTCGCCCAGACCTTGGAGGCGGCGAAGTTCGACGCCTTCTTCATGGCCGACCATCTGGCCGTTCTCAACATGCCGATCGAGGCGCTGCGGCGCAGCCACACGGTCACCTCGTTCGAGCCGTTCACGCTTTTGTCGGCGCTCGCCGCCGTCACCGACCATATCGGGCTGGTCGCCACCGCATCGACGACGTTCGACGCGCCCTATCATGTTGCCCGCCGCTTCGCCTCGCTCGACCATATCAGCGGCGGACGCGCCGGCTGGAACATCGTCACCACGTCCAATCCGGATGCGGCGCTCAATTTCGGCCTCGACGAGCATGTCGAGCATGACGAGCGCTACCGGCGGGCCCGGGAATTCTACGATGTCGTCACCGGCCTGTGGGACAGCTTTGCCGACGATGCCTTCATCCGCGACGCCGAAAGCGGGTTCTATTTCGACCCGGCCAGGCTGCATGTGCTCGACCATAAGGGTGAGCATCTCTCGGTGCGCGGCCCACTCAACATCGCGCGGCCAATCCAGGGCTGGCCGGTCATCGTGCAGGCCGGCGCCTCGGAGGCAGGACGCCAACTGGCGGCGGAGACAGCGGAGGTCATTTTCGCCGCCCATGCCGATCTCGCGGCGGGGCAGCGCTTCTTCGCCGACGTCAAAGGCCGTGCGGAAAGGCTTGGCCGGTCGCGTGACGACATCAAGATCCTGCCCGGCGCCTTTGTCGTTGTCGGTGACAGCGTCGAGGACGCGCAGGCCAAGCGGGCGAAGCTCGACAGTCTCGTCTACTACGAGAGCGGCATCGCCTCGCTGTCGATCGCCATCGGACATGACGCGTCCGGTTTTGATCCCGACGCGCCCTTGCCCGAAATCCCCGAGACCAATGCCTCGAAGAGTGGCCGCGAGCGCGTCATCGAACTGGCACGCGAGGAGAACCTGACCGTCAGGCAGCTTGCGCAAAGGCTGGGCGGCTATTCCGGCCTTGCTTTTGTCGGCACGCCTGAAACAATCGCCGACGAGATGGAGGAATGGCTGATCGGCGAGGGTTCCGACGGGTTCAACATCATGTTTCCATACCTGCCCGCCGGGCTCGATGATTTTGCCGAGAAGGTGGTGCCGGAATTGCAAAGGCGAGGGATCTTCAGGCGGCAATATGAAGGGTCGACACTGCGCGAGAATCTCGGCCTGAAGCGTCCGCCCAACCGGTTTTTCGAGTAGAGCCTTCTTCGCAGGGAGATTTTCGATGTCGATCCAGTCCAACACCCGCATCGTGCTCGCGGCGCGGCCACAAGGCCGGCCAAAGCCGGATGATTTCCGCATCGAGACGGTTGATGTCGTCCAGCCGGGAGAGGGCGAACTGCTGCTGCAGATCCTCTATCTGTCGCTCGATCCCTATATGCGCGGGCGCATGAACGCTACGAAATCCTATGCCAGGCCCGTCGATGTCGACGGCGTGATGGAAGGCGGTACTGTTGCGCGCGTCGTGATCTCTCGCCACCCGGAATTTACCGAAGGGGATATCGTGTTGTCCCATTCCGGCTGGCAGAGTTTTGCCTTGTCCGACGGTGTGGGGCTGCGCAAGCTGGATCCCGCTGCGGCACCCATCACGACGGCGCTTGGCGTGCTCGGCATGCCGGGCTTCACGGCCTATGCCGGTCTGCTCACCATCGGGCAGCCGAAGCCTGGCGAGACGGTCGTCGTGGCGGCCGCCAGCGGCGCGGTCGGGTCGGCCGTTGGCCAGATCGCGCGCATCAAGGGCGCGCGTGCCGTCGGCATTGCCGGCGGTGCCGACAAGTGCGCCTTCGTGCGAGACGAACTCGGCTTCGATGCGGTCGTCGATCACCGTGCCGATGATTTTGCCGAGCAGTTGAAGGCAGCCTGCCCCGGTGGCATCGACATCTATTTCGAGAATGTCGGTGGTCCTGTCTGGGACGCGGTGTTTCCGCTGCTGAACGAATTTGCGCGTGTGCCGGTCTGCGGGCTGATCGCGCAGTACAACGTCATCGCGGATGCCGGCGTCGACCGCTTGCCGGTATTGATGCAGCAAGTGCTGCACCGCAGCCTGACGATCAGGGGGTTTATCCAGCGTGAATTTGTCGACCAGCGCCCGGCCTTCTATCGTGAGATGGCCGAATGGATATCGTCCGGCCGCGTCCGCTACAGGGAAGATATCGTCGATGGCATCGAAAATGCACCACAGGCCTTTCTCGGCCTTCTCGATGGCAAGAATTTCGGCAAGCTGATCGTGCGTATCGCGGAATAAATGCCGCGCAACGATCAGGCGGGGCTGCTTGGGTAATTTCTGCCGCAGCCGTGGCCGCGGGGCGTGATTGCCAGCAGCCGCCGATCAGCCGGTTGCCCCGGCTGCCGATGACGCCGAGCGGCGAGAAACGCAACTTGCCGATCTGGGCGATGGTCGCGGCGTCGCGCTCGCGCAGGCTTGGATTGCTCACGGCACGGTTTCTGTCTCGAGTGCCGGCAGTGCCGCCGCCAGCCGGTCCGCCCATTCCTCGATGCCGGACCGTGTCGACAAAAGATCCTGCCGGATCTCGACGAGGACGGCGGCGATGCCGCGATCGTCGCCATGGATGGGCACGGCGTAGTCGGCGTCGCGGCTGATCACATAGGGTACATTGGCCGCAACATTGAGCGCCGCATCGGTGCGCAGGCCCGAAAGGATCGCTTCGGCGAGACCTCTTGCTTGGTCATGCAGCACGCCGGCATGCCAGGGCCTGCTGACGCCGAGGAAGACCGGCGTGAAAGAATGGATCGTCACGATCCGCGTCTGCCGGCCTGCTTGTGCCCGGCGGTCGAGATAAGCGGTCACCCGGTCATGGAACGGCGAAAAGATGATCTCGGCGCGCCGGGTCCGCTCCGCCGCATCGATGCCGACATTCCCGGGAATGTCGGTGTCTTCCGACAGTACCGGAATGCTGCCTGGCGTGCCCAGTGGCCGGTTGAGGTCGATCAGCAGCCGCGAATAGCCGCTGAGGAAGGCCGGAGCATCGAGCTTCGACGACAGCAGGCGGGTCACTTCGGCGGCGCCGATATCCCAGGCGATGTGGCGCTGCAGATGGTGGGCATCGAGGCCAAGCTGTCGATACTCGACCGGCATGTGGTTGGACGCATGCTCGCACAACAGCACGATATCGGAACGGCCGTGCTCGTTGAGGGCCTCGACGGCCTCGGGCCAATCTTTTTTTGTCACTGCGGTCATCAATAGAGCGTCCGGTAGAGATCGCAGATGGAGGCCGGATCGAGACCGGCAAGACGCTCGGCTTCATGTCGCTTGAGGCCGACGAAGGTTTCGATGAAGACGGGCGCGAACCATCCCGTCACGGTGCCGTCGGCCAGCAGCGCGTCCAGTGCCGCGGGCAGGGTTTCGGGCAGGCGCACCAGACCAAGACTTGCCCGCTCCGCCTCGCTCATCAGTGTCGGGTCGCCGGTGACCAAAGGTGGCGACGGCAGGCCCGCCTCCAGCCCCTCCAGCCCGGCGCGGATGATCGCCGCCAGCGACAGATAGGGATTGCCGGTGGCGTCGGCGGCCCGGTATTCGATGTTGTATTGCCGCGCCGGATCCCGTCCGCCGATCGTCACCGTCGGGCAGATGCGCAGCGACGCCTCGCGGTCGCGGTCGGCAAGCCAGGTGTAGGAAGAACTCCAGCTGTGCGGCTTCAGCCGGTAGAAGGACGACACGCTCGACGCCGTCATGGCGGTCATCCCAGGCAGATGGCGCAGCACGCCGGCACAGAAGGCGCCCGCTTTGGCGGAAAGGCCGCCCGCCAGTGCCGGATCGTAAGTCATCGGCTTGCCGGCCTCGTCGACGAAGCTGAAATGGATGTGGACGCCGTTGCCGACGGCGGTTGGCGCTGTCTTGGGGGCGAAGCTCGCACGCCAGCCGGCATTGCGCGCCAACTCGCGCGTGATTTCGCGGATGGCGACGGCGCGGTCGGCCGCCGTCAGCGCGTCCGCCGGCTCGTGCGTCACCTCGAAC
>NZ_RZPL01000940.1:0-1790 GCF_004022805.1 Mesorhizobium sp. M7A.F.Ca.CA.002.04.1.1
GGTGAAGGTGGTCAGCGATGATGCCAAAATATGCTCTCTCGAACTTCGGTCCGTCCGATATAGGCGCTGCAACAAGGCTTTGAAATGGCTTCAGAGATCGGCCGGCGTCAGGAACGCTTCGAGATAGCCGGTGCCTTGGGCGGCGCTGGCAAGATCGCCGTCGAAGCGGACGACCGCCAGGCCCGCGGTCGGGAACCCATGGTTCAGCGTGGCCCGCGCAGCCTCGTCGCCGCCGCCCGAAACTGCCATGGCAAGGTCTTCCATCATCGGGTTGTGGCCGATGACCAGCAACGAGCCCGATCCGCCATTGTTCCTGATAAGGTTGAGATAACCGGCCGCGTCCGCGCTGTAGAGCCCGTCGAAGAACAGGACCCGGCCGGTGTCGGTCTGGCCGGCCAGGCCTTCCAGCGTCTCTTTGGCGCGTTTGGCGTTGGAGCACAGCGTCCGGTCCGGAACATAGAGGCGGGAGCGCATGGCGGCGCCTATCATTTCGGCATCGGCGCGGCCGGACGCATCGAGCGGACGGTCGAAATCGCGCATGCCGGGCAATGCCCAGCCAGCCTTGGCATGTCGCAACAGATAAAGCCTGCTCACCCAACCTCCGAATGCCGAAGCCTTCCGGGATTAGCCACGAGAACGGCGTCGCGCACAATGGCCCGTGCTCTTCAAACACGGCGAATCAGCCAACGCTGGCTGCTGCAAAATGCGCTTGCATATCGGCCCCGGGGGCACCGCGATCAGGGAAAATATGCGTCACCGGATCCAAAGTGTCGCGGCGGAGTTTGTACCAAAGCGACCGTACGCGGCTGCAAAGACGCGTGCCCGGGTACTTTAACAATTGCGTGAAACAGCGGCCGATTGCGCTTGTGCAGGCGTCGGACGACGAATATATAGGCGCCAAATTTGGGGCAGTTTGGGTGAGTCGAATGAACGACATCGTTACCGCCGATTACGTACCCTCCGAAGACGAGCCGTTCATGAACGAGCGGCAGAAATCCTACTTCCGCTCAAAGCTCGTCACCTGGAAGAATGACATATTGCGCGAAGCGCGCGAAACACTGGAAATCCTGCAGCAAGAAAACGCCAACCACCCCGATCTGGCCGATCGCGCCTCTTCGGAAACCGACCGGGCCATCGAACTCAGGGCCCGCGACCGTCAGCGCAAGCTCATTGCAAAGATCGATTCCGCCCTGCAACGCATCGACGAAGGCACCTACGGCTATTGCGAAGAAACCGGCGAGCCGATCGCGCTGAAGCGGCTCGATGCACGTCCGATCGCGACATTGTCGATCGAAGCGCAGGAGCGGCATGAGCGCCGCGAAAAAGTCTATCGCGACGACTGAAGCTCACGGCCGGCTGTCTCGAACGAACTCGATTCTGAAAATGGCCGGTTTTCCGGCCATTTTCATTGGTGCGGCATCCACCGCTCAGGGCGCGCGAAGATCGAAAACCCTCGGGGCTTCGGACGAGGTGGTTCGGCAGCCGGACCGGCGACGGTGTTTCGCGGGGATAGCGACCCGGCGGTCGCTCATTTCTTCTGGCTGGAGAGTTCACCGAGAAGCTTGGTCATCTCGTCGTCGAGCGACTGCGGCGCCGCCGGCTTGCCCACCTGGCCGCCCGAACGGGGCTGGTCCAGCGATACTTCAAGTTCTCTCATCAGCGTGTCGTCGATGCTGTCCTGCACCGGCTGCGGTGGTGGCGGGGCGTGCCGGGCGGTGTTGGCGTTGGCGGAGCCGTAGGCGGGCAACGGCGTGACATTGGTCGGCTGGTAGCTTTGCGTTGCCGGCTTC
>NZ_RZPL01000941.1:0-1784 GCF_004022805.1 Mesorhizobium sp. M7A.F.Ca.CA.002.04.1.1
GTTCCGGGCGTTCGGAAAGCGGCAACTGCGCCTGCTTCCGGCGGTGGTGATTCTCGGCCTGGTCAGCGCCGTCCTCGAAGGGTTCGGCATCGGCCTGATCATCCCGTTGCTGGGCATCATCATGGGACACGGGGATGCCGCCGGAATGGCAGGCTTCTCCGCCGTCCTCCAGCACGTCGGATCGGGCTTGAGCGAGCGCGACCGGCTGATCGTCATTTCGGCCGCCATCCTCGGCTCGATCATCCTGAAGAACGTCTTCGCCTTCGCCAACACGCTGCTGACGACCTTCATCTCCGGCAAGGCAAGCCATTCCATCCGCAGCGCCCTGTCGGAGCAGCTGTTGCGGGTCGGCTACCCGTTCTTCCTGCGGCAGAGCCCCGGACGCCTGCTCAACATCATCTCCAACGAATCCTGGCGGGCTTCCGATGCGATCCAGATCATGCTGTCGGCCATCGTCAGCGCATCGGCCGCCATCATCCTCCTGGCTTTCCTGCTGCTGCTTTCGTGGCGCATGACGCTTTTGGTCACGCTCGGACTGGCGCTCGTCCAGATCGCGCACGCCATGCTCTCAGCCAATCTGAAGGAGCCAAGCCGCAGCGTCGCCTCGCGCAACGGCCACCTCGCCTCGCAGATGCTTCACCTTGTGCATGCCGGACGGCTGATCCGCATCTTCGGACAGGAGAACCGGGAAAAGGCGATGTTCGACACGGCGTCGGATGCGGTTCGCCGCGCCTCCTTCGCGCTGCTCGTGCGCCAGGGAGCGCTGCCGCCGCTGACGGAGGTTCTCCACGCCATGCTGTTCCTGGCGGTGGTGATCGGCGCCTGGCTGGCGCAGGTGAGTTTCCCGCTGATCATTGCCTTCGTCATCCTGCTCTACAGGCTGCAGCCGCATATGCGGGCCCTGCAGGGGTCGTGGAGCCAGCTGCAAGGCCTGAGCGGATCGCTTGAGGAGGTGACTTGGCTGCTGGATCCCACAGGCAAGCCGCAACCGCCGCAAGGGGACGGGCCATTCCACGGCCTGCGCCAGGGCATCAAGTTCGACGATGTGACATTCACCTACTCCGGCACGGACCGGCGCGAGGTGGTGCTGCACGCGGCGACATTCGAGATCCGCGGTGGCCGCTCGACGGCGCTGATCGGCCGCTCGGGCGCCGGCAAGACGACGATCGTCAATCTCCTGTGCCGCTTCGTCGAACCGGACACCGGCAACATCCTCGTCGATGGATCGCCGCTCGACCGGATCGATGCCAGCCAGTGGCGCCGGCACATCGCCCTGGCCAGCCAGGAACTGGAACTGGTCGACGGCAGCATTTTCGAAAACATAACCTACGGCCAGGATGCCGCGACTGCCGGCGATGCCGAGGCCGCCGCAAGACTGGCCGAAGCGCATGAATTCATCGAAAGGCTGCCTCAGGGCTACGAGACCCTGGTTGGCTACAGGGGCATCAATCTGTCGGCGGGACAGAGGCAGCGCATCGCCTTGGCGAGAGCCCTGGTGCGCGATCCCGATCTCCTCATCCTGGACGAGGCCACCAATGCCGTGGACGGGCTGTCGGAAGCGGCCATCGTCGAGACCCTGAAGTCGAGAGCCGGCCGCCGCACGACCATCGTCATCAGCCATCACCACAGCACCATCTCGTTCTGCGACGACGTGGTCATCCTGAGCGGCGGCCGCGTGAAAAAGCAGGCCCCTTTCGGCGCCCTGGCCTCGCTCAGCATGGACGAGCTTTACCAGCACGAACCGCTCGACTGAGAAGGCGCCGGGCCGGCCCGCGATCTTATCC
>NZ_RZPL01000942.1:0-1780 GCF_004022805.1 Mesorhizobium sp. M7A.F.Ca.CA.002.04.1.1
GTCGATCAGGTTGAGCACGAAATCCTTGTCACGCAGCACATAGAGCTGAAACCAGAACGGCTTCGTGGTAACCGAGGCGACATCCTCGATCGAGCAGATGCTCATCGTCGACAAGGTAAACGGCACGCCGAATTCCTCCGCCGCCTGCGCCGCCAGCATCTCGCCATTGGCGTGCTGCATGCCGGTCATGCCGGTTGGCGCCAATGCCACCGGCATAGACACTTTTTCGCCGATCATCGTCGATGCCAGCGAACGGTTGTCCATGTCGACGAGGACGCGCTGGCGGAACTTGATCTTCTGGAAATCCTCCTCGTTGGCCCGATACGTGCTTTCGGTCCACGAACCGGAATCGGCATAGTCGAAGAACATCTTCGGCACACGCCGGCGTGCGAGGTCCTTGAGGTCGGCGATGGTCAGGATCTGGCTCATGGGCTTCCCGTTTCGATAGCTAGGAGCGTTTGCGTGCTGGTTCTGTATCGGTGGCGTCAACGCGCTGTTTCAACCTCAGCCGCGAGACGCGCTGCCAGTCGCCGCTGCGCTCGGCCTCCGCCATCGACCGTTCGACATAGGTGATGTGGTCCATCGCCGCCTGGCGGGCGGTGGCCGGGTCGCCGGCCTTCACCGCCGCATGGATCGCCCGGTGCTGCGCGAGCAGGGCGTCGCGCGCGCCGGGTACGGTGAACACCAGCAGCCGGTTCTGGAACACGCCCTCCGACAGCAGCCGATAACAGGAGCGCAGCGTGTGCAAAAGGATGATGTTGTGTGCGCATTCGCAGATCGCGTGGTGGAACTCGACGTCGATCTCGGCCTCGTCGTCGAAGTCGCCGGTCCGGTGCGCATCGTCCATGCGTGCCATGATCTTGTCGAGCAGCGCCATGTCGTCTGGGGTGGCGCGCCGTGCCGCATATTCAGCCGCAACCCCTTCGATCTCGCGGCGGTATTCCAGATAGTCGGTCACTGCCTTGCGGTGCATCGAGATCAGGTCCGTCACCGGTTTGGTGAAGAGCTGGCCGATGACATCGGCGACATGCGTGCCGCCGCCGGGCCTTGTCGTCAAAAGGCCGCGTCCTTCCAGTGCCTTCAGGGCGTCACGCAGGATCGGCCGCGATACGTCGAACTGGCGTGCAAGCTCGCGCTCGCCCGGCAGCCGGTCGCCGGTGCGCAGCACGCCTTCGAGGATGAGGCTCTCGATCTGCTGCACCACCTCGTCGGCGGTGCGCGAATGCTCGATCCTGGAAAAAATGTCGCTCAACAGAATGCCTGGAAGGTGAACCGGTGCCGCAGAATAGAGCCTGCCTCGCCAACTGGTCAAATTATTTATCCAATTGACAAAAAGCAGGCCGATTTCCCGCCCGATCCCGTGATCTTCGGCTAACTTTGCCGTTTGCGTCGTCAGGCCATTGGCACTAGAGGGACGCGAGTGCAAGCGGGTTCAAGGAAACCCCCGGGGAACAAGCCGTGTCAGACGACCCGTCCGATCTCGAATTCCAGCCGCGCGCCAAGGGCAGCGTCATGGGCTTTCCCGCGCATGAGGGCCGGCCCGGCGCACTCGGCGAGGTTCATGCCCGGCCGCATCCGCTGATCGAAAAGCCACGCGTCCTGATGCAACTCGCCTTCATGACGGAGGGCGGCTCCGGCGTCGACCACGCGGTGCTTTCCGAACTGTCGCGGCGCCTCGGCATCGCCGCGCCCGACCGCCAGGCCCGCCACCATGCCATGAAATGGGGCAAGGGCTCGCTGCGCTGGGAGCGGCACACCGAATTCTCGACCTATTTGTGGG
>NZ_RZPL01000943.1:0-1774 GCF_004022805.1 Mesorhizobium sp. M7A.F.Ca.CA.002.04.1.1
CTCCTTGGGACTGCGGGCGCAGCCGGGCGCGCCGATGACGTGCTTGCCGCCGAGCGTACCGAGCACCAGCAGATTGCCGGGATCGACCGGCATACCGGCGCGGACGACGGTACCGCCCGCCCTCTCGATCGCCGCGGGAATGACATCGGCGAAATCGCTCATCGCCGAGGCGCCGAAGATCACCACCATGTCATTGTCGCGCACCAGGGAAGCCGTGGCCTCCGCCACCGGCGCGATCTCATGCGCCGTGCGGCGCTCGGCCGTCAGCCTGCCGCCGGTGCGCGCCAGCCGCGCTTCGGTGACGCGCAGCGTCTTGTCGAGCACGGAAGGCTTGATGCCCGGCAGAACCGTCTGGATGACGCCGACACGCACGGGCCGGTAGGCATTGACGGCAAAGATCTCGCCTGCGGCGCAGATTTCTGTCGCAGCGTCGACCAGCGCTGAACCGACCGCGAAGGGAATGATCTTCACCGTCGCGACCATCTGGCCTTTCTCGACCGGCGCATGCTGCGCCAGCGTGGCGATGGTGATGGCGGGATCGATGGCATTGATGGCGTCGATGGCAGCGGCATCGACCGTGAAGATGCCCGGCGCCTTGGCGTGGAGGTTGACCCGCCCGGTCGCGGCAGGCTTGGCTTCGATGCCGCGAAAGGCCATGCTCCCGGCAATCGTTTGCGCGGCCGCATCCTCGCCGAGGTCGTCTTCAGCCAGAACAGCCGCAACGACCTCGGAAACACCGGCAGTCCGTAGCAGCGCCACATCTTCGGCGCTCAGCCTATGCGCCTTGCGGAAGCGGCGTTCACCAGCGGTGGTGGAGTGTGCCAGCACCGCGCCTTCCGCCGTCTCGATCGGGATCGGTCCGAATTTCACGCCGCCGCACCTTTTGCGTCCAGCCCGCGCGAGCGGAAGGCATGGATCGCCTGGGCCAACACCGCAACAGCAATCTCTCCCGGGCTGGCAGCACCAATATCGAGCCCGATCGGCGCATGAATACGGGCGATCTGGTCGGCGCTCGCGCCCAGCGCCAGCAAACGTTCGACACGCTTGGCATGCGTCTTCCTGCTGCCGAGCGCGCCGACATAGAAGCAGTTGGCGTCTAGTGCTGCCTTCAGGGCGAAATCATCGACCTTGGGATCATGGGTGACGGCGGCAAGTGCGGTGTAGCTGTCGAGCGGCTGACGCTTCAGCACATCCTCCGGCCATTCGGCATGAAGCGCCACATCGGGAAAGCGGTCCGGCGTGGCGAAAGCGGTGCGGGGGTCGATGATCTCCACGGGATAGCCGGCGATCTTCGCCATCGGCGCCAGCGCCTGGCTGATATGGACAGCGCCAATCACGACCAGACGCGGCTGCGGCAGATGCGCGTTGAGAAAGAAAGTCCGCCCCTCGGCTTCGACCGAACCGGAATTACCGGTGCGAAACGCCCTGGCGATCGCGGTTCCGAGATCGCCGGCGACGTGATCGCCCTCGCGCACGATCCGGTCGCGCCCGTCACCGAGATCGGTGACAAGGATCGCCGCACGGCGGGCGCGTCGTTCGGCGTTCAAAGTTTTTAAGGCGTAGGGATCCATCAGGAAATCTCTTGTCCGAGCATCATCTTGTCCAAAAACCGGGTCCCACTTTTTGGGATCATGCTCTAGCCCAGTCTTTCCACGTACACCTTGATGCGGCCGCCACAGGACAAGCCCACTTGCCATGCGGTTTCATCGGCAACACCGAACTCCAGCATCCTGGCCTTGCCGCTGTCGATGACGTCGATGGCCTCGCTGACCAC
>NZ_RZPL01000944.1:0-1767 GCF_004022805.1 Mesorhizobium sp. M7A.F.Ca.CA.002.04.1.1
TCCGAACCCGACAGTTGGTTTTCAACCCGACAGTGGCCCGCCTCAGAGCAGGCTACCGCCCTTCGGAGCAGGCAGAAGCTAATCGAGGTTCGCGGGTTCCGGTTTGAATGTGCAGGTCGCTGCGCGCCTGATCTTTCGGTCTGGCGGCACATGACAAAAACTCTCATTTTGGCCGACGATACCCGGTCAGGAGCGGGTATCGCAGTCGAGAAGCGACCCGAGCACGTCCACAAGATGTGCCGAGTTTGCAAGGTGTGTCATTGTTTCTGTCAACGTTCGAGCGACAGCGCACGACGAAACGTCTGGCATACGCCTCGTCTGGCACGCGCCTCGCATATGTTGCAGTTGCTGCTGGAGATCAGGCGATCGAGTGGGCCTTGCAATTTTCCGATTTTGATGCGCCTAAAGTCTCGTGTACAAATCAGGCTGGCGTGAATGGCCTGCCTAAGTTGCGACTTATTACAAAGGAATGGATATGGCGACTGGAACGGTGAAGTGGTTCAACAGCACGAAGGGTTTTGGTTTTATTCAGCCTGACAACGGCGGTCAGGATGTCTTTGTCCACATTTCCGCTGTTGAACGAGCGGGCCTGTCGACCCTTAATGAGGGCCAGAAGATCAACTACGAGGTGGAACAGGATCGCCGCACGGGAAAGTCCTCTGCAGGCAGCCTCAGCAAGGCTGGCTAACGGTCCGGGAAAGCCTTGGCAAGGTTCGTCATCGCCGGAACGCATTGACGGCTCGAAACCCGGGCCGGAGCATGCAAGTTAATGCCGCGGCAGGGATTGCTGGAGCCATCATGAATTACTCTGGAAATGAGGCTCTTGGACGGGAAAGGCGGGGCTCATCCCCGCCCTTTGATTCCGCGCAGATTGGGCCAACGGCTGCTGCGCGTCCGAACGACTGTTGATACGGATTTAGGCTGCGACCTTCTTGCGGGTCCGTTTCGCCGGCGCCGTGGCTGGGGCTTCCGGCTCTTTCGGTTTGCGGCCGAGTCCCATGGTCTTGGCCAAGGCGGAGCGCGCAGCGGCGTAATTCGGCGCCACCATGGGATAATCCGACGGCAGACCCCATTTGGCGCGATATTCGTCTGGGGTCAGACCATAGTGCGTCGCCAGATGGCGCTTTAGCGATTTGAATTTCTTGCCGTCTTCAAGGCTAATGATGTAGTCCGGTTCGATCGACTTTTTGATCGGGACAGCAGGTTTTTTTACAGGCACAGGCTCTTCTGCCGGTATGAGTCCAGCCGTGCCGTTTAGAGCCCCGTGCACTTGGGCGATCAGGGCAGGAAGCTCCCCCGCCGGGACGGGGTTGTTGGAGACGTAGGCTGATACAACATCGGCAGTGAGCTCGATGAGGATGTCGGTCTTGTGGGGTTCTTCTGTCATAAACTTCTCCGGGCAGCTTGAAACACAGTTGGGCGAAGTGTCGCTTCATAGTGGCGGTTGCCGCTGAAAGCAAATGGATCGACGGGTGCGCTGCTCCTCCACCATTGAAGTCTCGGCGACGCATCCCGTCATCGTCCATCGCTAAAGGCAGCGTATTGAATTATGGGAGCGGTCGCGCCCGCCCCACCATAGCGATACAGCAAGACAATCAAAAAAGCCGGTCTTTGCTTGGCCCCAAATCTTTTCTCCTTTCGTGAACGCTGAGCTGCCAAGCTGCTACAGTTCACCTCGCGGGGCAACCGTGCACAACACAGGAGTTGCCCGAGCGATACATTCTTCACTTGCCGCTTATCAGCGCTGGTGATTGCACTTTGCAGCCT
>NZ_RZPL01000945.1:0-1766 GCF_004022805.1 Mesorhizobium sp. M7A.F.Ca.CA.002.04.1.1
GCAAGGATGATCGCGTGCGCTATTCGAATTTCGCCAGACAGGATGCGATCTTCCACGACAAGATCATGGAGTTTTCTCAAAACGAACTCATCCGTGAGACGTTGAGCCACCAGCACACGCACTTCCACATCTTCCGCCTGATGTTCCATGCACGCGTGACCGAGGAGGCGCTTGACGAACACGAGGCGATCCTTGCCGCGTTCGGCTCGGCCGATCCCGATGCCGCCGAAAAGGCGATGCGCATCCATATCGAGCACTCGCGCGATCGCCTGCTCCCGGCATTCGATTGAGGTCGGAACGGATGTCCATTGCCGCGAATATCGCCGGGGAGGGCGGGAGCACGTTGTCCAGCGAAGCGCCTGGTTCGCTTGAACCGGTGCTGCGCGCCCAGGAATTGTCCAAGCAATACGGCCCAGTGACGGTGCTGTCGGACGTCACCCTGGACGTCCTGCCGGGAGAGATCCATGCCATCATTGGCGAGAACGGTGCCGGCAAGTCGACGTTGATGCGGCTGCTGTCCGGCTATGTCGAGCCAAGCCACGGCACGTTGTCGATGAACGGACACGCGGTGAAATTTGCCAAGCCTGCCCAAGCACAGGATGCCGGTATCGCTTTGGTTCATCAGGAGATCCTGCTCGCCGAGGGGCTCACGGTCACCGACAATCTGTTTCTTGGGCGAGAGCTTTCGCGTGGCCATGTCGTGGATGACCGCACCATGCGCCGGCTGGCAACCGAGAAACTGGCGCAGATCGGCTGCGCGGTCTCGCCAAGGGCACTGGTGCGCGACGTTTCGCTGGCAGACCGGCAGATGGTGCAGATCGCTCGCGCCCTGCTTGACGACCACAAGGTGGTTATCTTCGACGAGCCGACCGCCGTTCTGACCGGTGGCGAGGTCGAGCGCCTGCTGGAGATCGTCCTGCAACTCAAGGCTCACGGCACCGCCGTGCTCTATATCAGCCACCGGTTGGATGAGGTGCAGCGGGTCGCAGACAAAGTGACCGTTCTGCGCGACGGCAAGATGGTCGGCACCTATCCCGGCAAGACGCTGAGCCAGATGGACATGGCGCGGCTGATGGTCGGGCGCGAACTGGCAGCGCTCTATCCTGAGAGAACCGCAGCGCCTTCGGATGTACCGATGCTGAGCGTGAGGAACGCCTCCGTTCCCGGCTATGTGGAGGACGTGTCGTTCACGGTCCACAAGGGCGAGATCCTGGGGTTCGCCGGTATGGTCGGCGCAGGCCGAACCGAACTCTTCGAGGGCATTATCGGCTTGCGCCCGGCAGTTGCCAAGATCGAACTTGAGGGCAAGTCGGTCCATTTCCAATCGCCGCGCGCGGCGATCGACGCCGGCGTCGGTTACCTGACCGAGGATCGCAAGGGCAAGGGACTGCTGCTGCAAGAGCACTTGGCGCCTAACCTGACGCTGTCGGCGCTCGATGTGTTCCATCCCGGCCTCTCGATGGGTCGGCGCCGCGAAGCGCAAGCCCTGGAACAGGCCGTGGAGACATATGACATCAGGCTGAAGAGCCTCGGCGCCAAAGCGGCCCAGCTTTCCGGGGGCAATCAGCAGAAGCTGCTGCTGGCGAAGGTGCTGCTGACCGATCCTTCGGTGGTCATTATCGACGAGCCCACGCGTGGCATCGACATCGCCAACAAGGCGCAGATCTATGCCTTCATCCAGGAGCTTGTGGCCAAGGGCAAGGCCTGCATCGTCATCTCTTCGGAGATGCAGGAATTGATCGGCATCTGCGACCGCATCCTGGTGA
>NZ_RZPL01000946.1:0-1765 GCF_004022805.1 Mesorhizobium sp. M7A.F.Ca.CA.002.04.1.1
ATCGACGCGCGAAACCGGTGTCCGCCGACGCGGCCATTCATAATCATGTGGGAAAGTGTCGGTTGCCGTTCAACGGCCTTGGCGGCCGAACATGCGACGGCCGGGAATCTGCCGCACGGCCGCAGCGGGCGGTATATCGGACCGAAAACGGTTTCCGCCGGCATCCGCCCGGCGTTCCAGCCAGGTCGCGATCAGCCACGCGGCGACGCAGATCAACGTCGCGCCGGTCAGCACGACCAGCAGCCAGGTCTGTGCCGGCGTTATGTAGTCCCAGTTGGTGGAAATCGCCGGAGCGAACAGCGAAGGCTCGGTGCGTCCGCTGGCCGGATCGGGGACCGGGCTGGCGGTGAACAGGATAAGCACTCTGGCGAGGCCGGTGGCAACCAGACCGCCGATCACCATCGAGCGCAAAATGGACGAAAGCCGCTTCTTCATGCGGATTGTCCTACACGGCCGGCGTTGCAAACGGGTTAAGTGTCAGTCGAGGCGGAAGCTGCCGGTGCCAGACTTCGCCAAAGATCAGTTGAACCCATCGACCGCTGCATCGCCAATGTCAGGGCTTCAGCGGCTCGGACAGGAAGAAGGCCGCTCCAACCGAAACCAGCTGGAGCGGCCTTGGTCAACAGGCCGGCATTTTATGCCGGACCTTATCAGGTCTTCGGGGCGTCCTTCTTGACGGCCTTCTCAGCAGCCTTCTTGTGCTTCTTGACGGTCTTCTTGACGACCTTCTTCGGAGCAGCCTTGGCCGGAGCGGCAGTCGCCGGAGCGGTGGTCGTCGAAGCAGCCGGAGCAGCGGTCGTGGTGGCGGCGGCGTTGCCGAGAGCCGGCATCGCGAAAGCGAGAGCGACGGCGAGACCGGTTGCGGAGAGGATGGACTTTTTCATGGCTTCGTTTCCTTTTTATGCGGGTCAAGTTTCGGAGCGTTACTGAACCGGGTCGTTCGGCGTCACTCCAAGCAGCTTCAAAGCATTGGCGAGCATCCGGATGCCCTGTGCCTGTTTCTTGGCGGCGCAGTACCGGTTGCCCTTTCTCTGAAGTGCCTTTGCCGCGGTGACCTGCGTTGCCGTGGCATGGGTTTCGAGGGCTTCATCAAATTGGTGGCTGAGATTGGCGCACCGTTCGCTCCGGGTTGTGAGCGTCGCCTTTGCGTCCGATTGTCCGACAGCGGCAGTGACCAGGCAGAAGCCCAGCAACGCACCCAACAAACTGATCGACAACCTTGGCATCGGTTTATCCGTAAACCCGGAGACTAGCGTCGCAGCCGATGACCTGACCGCCACGAGATCAGTTATGCCTTTGAAATTTTTCAGGAGTTTTTCTGAACTGTAGAATTTTGTTTCTGGAGTGTGTCTGAGAAAGCCGGTGTGAACCCCATCATAGCCACTGGCCAACATATGGCCTGAATTCTATCGTGTGGGTTGCGACCGAAGGGCTTGGCAATCAAAGACAGAAGGGCTTGGCAACAATGACAGGGCTGCTGTGAAATCCGATGCACACATACTGATCGTCGACGACGACAAGGGCATCCGCGACCTGCTGCAGGAATTCTTCCAGAAGCGGGGCCTGCACACCTCGGTTGCCGCCGACGGCATCGAGATGGAGACCATCCTGCGGCGCGTCCAGGTGGACCTCATCGTCCTCGACGTGATGCTGCCCGGCAAAAGCGGGCTGGAGCTGTGCCGCGACCTGCGCGCCCAGTATTCGACGCCGATCATCATGCTGACCGCCGTCACCGAGACGACCGACCGCGTCGTCGGCCTGGAAA
>NZ_RZPL01000947.1:0-1760 GCF_004022805.1 Mesorhizobium sp. M7A.F.Ca.CA.002.04.1.1
TTCCGGTACCGGGCCGCCGACAAGTCGGAAGTCCGGAATTCACTTGCGGATCAGCCGCTTGGCGGCCGATCCAAATGTTCGTATCAGGACGCGTTGAGCGTCGCGACGTCGAGCTTGAGGCCCGGGCCCATCGTCGAGGTGACCGACACCTTCTTGACGTAGTTGCCCTTGGCGCCAGTCGGCTTTGCCTTGGTCACCGCATCGGCGAAGGCGCGGATGTTCTCTTCCAGGGCCTTGACGTCGAACGAGACCTTGCCGACGCCGGCATGGACGATGCCAGCCTTCTCGACACGGAACTCGACGGCGCCGCCCTTGGACGCCTTGACGGCGGCGGCAACGTCGGTGGTGACGGTTCCGACCTTCGGGTTCGGCATCATGCCGCGCGGGCCGAGCACCTTGCCCAGACGGCCGACCAGCGGCATCATGTCCGGCGTGGCGATGCAGCGATCGAAATCGATCGTGCCCTTCTGGACGATGTCGACCAGATCCTCGGCACCAACGATGTCGGCGCCGGCGGCGCGCGCTTCGTCGGCCTTGTCGCCACGGGCGAACACGGCGACACGTACCGAGCGGCCGGTGCCGTTCGGCAGGTTGACCACGCCGCGGACCATCTGGTCGGCATGGCGCGGGTCGACGCCGAGGTTCATGGCGACTTCGATGGTCTCATCGAACTTCACCGAGGAACGGTCCTTGAGCAGCTTCAGCGCATCACCCAGGGCATAAGCCTTGTTGGGATCGATGCCTTCGCGGGTCTTCGATACACGCTTTGCAATCTTTGCCATGATCTTAGCCCACCACTTCCAGACCCATCGAGCGGGCGGAGCCCTCGACCATGCGCATGGCCGCTTCGACGTCGTTTGCGTTCAGGTCTTTCATCTTCGCGGTGGCAATCTCGCGGACCTTGTCACGCGAAACCGTACCGGCCTTGACCTTGCCCGGCTCCTTGGAACCAGAGGTCAGGTTCGCCGCCTTCTTCAGGAAGTAGCTCACCGGCGCCGTCTTCATGACGAAGGTGAAGGACTTGTCCTGATAGTAGGTGATGACAACCGGAACCGGCGATCCCTTTTCCATTTCCTGGGTCTGCGCGTTGAACGCCTTGCAGAACTCCATGATGTTGATGCCACGCTGACCAAGCGCCGGGCCGATCGGGGGAGACGGCGTAGCCGATCCCGCTTTCACCTGGAGCTTGAGCTGGCCTGCAATTTTCTTAGCCATCTCTTTTCCTGCCTTTGTCTATGCCGGTCATGCCGGCGGTTGCAGTCTGGTGGTGCGATCCATGCGGCCGGCTAAAGCCGCATTCGTC
The DNA here is from genome assembly GCF_004022805.1 of Mesorhizobium sp. M7A.F.Ca.CA.002.04.1.1. Taxonomy (NCBI): domain Bacteria; kingdom Pseudomonadati; phylum Pseudomonadota; class Alphaproteobacteria; order Hyphomicrobiales; family Phyllobacteriaceae; genus Mesorhizobium; species Mesorhizobium sp. M7A.F.Ca.CA.002.04.1.1. The sequence goes on from NZ_RZPL01000947.1 coordinate 1,304, forward strand.
TCCCACCGTTCTCAGGCCGCGCTTCCGCGCCGCCTCCCCTGACCGCCAAACCGGCTTCAGGGATTTCGGATCAGCCCTTTTCGACCTGCCCGAATTCCAGATCGACAGGCACGGCGCGCCCGAAGATCGAAACTTCCACCTTGAGCCGCGCCCGCTCCTCGTCCACTTCCTGGACGAAACCGTTGAACGACGCGAAGGGACCATCCGAAACGCGGATCGCTTCGCCGATCTCGAACGTGACCGAGGGCTTGGGCCGCTCGACGCCTTCCTGCACCTGGTTCAGGATGCGCTGCGCTTCCGCCTCGGTGATCGGCACCGGCTTGGAGTCACCCAGGAAGCCGGTGACCTTCGGCGTGTTCTTGACCAGCGAGAACACGGCGTCGGTCAGATTGGCCTTCAGCAGCACATAGCCCGGGAAGAACTTGCGCTCGGCATCGACCTTGCGGCCGCGGCGAAC
>NZ_RZPL01000948.1:0-1759 GCF_004022805.1 Mesorhizobium sp. M7A.F.Ca.CA.002.04.1.1
TCGACGAGACCACCGCCCACGCCATCGGCAAGGCCGAGGCGCGCTACAGCCGTTCCGGCCGCTGGGCACTCTGGGTGATTGCCGTGACGCTGGTCTATATCGCCTGGAAGATGATCTGAGTTCTCGGTGACAGCAGTGCCGGCATTGCTATCATTGAAAGCAACGCTTTCATGGACTAGGTTGAGGTAAGGAGCAAAAACATGAGCACACTTACCATCCGCAATCTCGACACCAACGTGAAGCAGAAACTGCGTGAGCGAGCTGCCGTGAGGGGAGTCTCAATGGAAGAGGAAGCGCGTAGCGTTCTTGCCAAGAGTGTTCTTTCGGACGGTGTGGACCAAGACCCTCGGGGAGAGTCACTCTATGCCGCGATTCGTAGGCTGGTTGAGCCCCATGGCGGTTTCGATGTCGAGTTGCCGGAGCGCGGCCCTACGCGCGAGCCACTGAAATTTGACTAACCATGTTCGTGCTGGATACGAATGTTATCTCGGAAACCTTCAAACCACGGCCGGATGCAGGGGTGGCTACCTGGATGGATAGCTCGCTCGCGACCCGCTCATATGTCACGGCGATGACCAAGGCAGAGCTGCTCGTTGGGCTTGCGAACATGCCGGACGGAACGCGTAAGGCTGCACTGGGTAGTGTCATCGGGGCCTTTTTCACCAAATGGCTCAAGACCCCAGTGCTCGCGTTCGGTGACCGCGAAGCCGAAGCATACGCGGAGATTGTTTCGAACAGACGATTTCTGGGACGTCCTATACGCGAATTTGACGCACAGATCGCCTCGGTTGCTCGCTCGCGGGGCTTTGCGGTGGTGACTAGAAACGTTGCTGACTTTTCCGATTGCGGTATCAGCATAGTCAATCCTTGGGAGGGTGCATGAGCCTCTCCGGCAAGCGCATCCTGCTCATCATCGGCGGCGGCATCGCCGCCTACAAAGCGCTGGATCTGATCCGCCGGCTGCGCGAGCGCGGGGCCGCGGTTCGGGTGGTCATGACATCGGCCGCGCAGGAATTCGTCACCACGCTGTCGGTCGGCGCGCTCTCCGCCGACCATGTTTTCACCGAGCTGTTCGACCGCAATGACGAACACGATGTCGGCCATATCAGGCTGTCGCGCGAGGCCGATCTGCTGGTGGTGGCGCCCGCCACCGCCGACCTGATGGCGAAGCTCGCAAACGGCCACGCCAACGATCTGGCCTCCACCGTGCTTGTCGCCACCGACAAGCCGGTGCTGATGGCGCCGGCCATGAACCCCAGAATGTGGGCGCATCCGGCCACCCGCCGCAACCGCGCGACGCTGCAGAAGGACGGCGTCACCTTCGTCGGTCCGGCCAGGGGCGAGATGGCCGAAAGCAATGAGGCGGGCGAAGGCCGCATGGCCGAGCCGCTGGAGATCGTTGCTGCGGTCGAGGCGCTGCTCGATGTCGGCCCCAGGCCGCTGTCGGCGCGCAAGATCATCGTCACCTCCGGCCCGACCCATGAGCCGATCGACCCGGTGCGCTACATCGCCAACCGCTCGTCCGGCAAGCAGGGCCATGCCATCGCGGCAGCACTGGCCAGGCTCGGCGCCGATGTGCGCCTCGTCTCCGGCCCTGTCGGCATCGCCGATCCCCCCGGAGTGAAGACCATTCACGTCGAGCGTGCGCAGGAGATGCGCGACGCGGTGGAACGGCTCTTGCCCGCAGATGCGGCGGTGTTCGTCGCCGCCGTGGCCGACTGGGGCACCGAGAACTCGGCCGGTGAGAAGATCAAGAAGG
>NZ_RZPL01000949.1:0-1758 GCF_004022805.1 Mesorhizobium sp. M7A.F.Ca.CA.002.04.1.1
TGGCGTCGCGATCCTGACCAGGGCGCTGTTCAAGGCGGAACTTGCCGGTGGGCGCCTGATCCAGCCTTTCGATCTGGTTGGCGACGACGGCCATGCCTTTTGGCTGGTCTACCCCGAAGCGCGCCGCAACGTGCCGAAGATCCGTGCCTTCCGCGACTGGCTGCTGGCCGAGATCGCCTGCTGACCGGCAAGCTTGCGGGCTGCACCTGGTCTCGCAGATCCATCCGCTGTTGCCGCACTGTATCCGGCCGGGACGCTCTTCGTCCTGGCAATTTCCGCTCGTCCCGGCCTGCGGTGTCGCCCGGGTGCTGCGCTGCAGCATCGAATCCGACTTGACATAATTCACGCCAAGTGAGTAATTGCCCAAAGCCAAGGCAAATGCTCATCTTGGTTCAAGGGAGGAATTTGATGAAACTTCGCACGCTCACCCTGGGCTTGTTGTCGGCCAGCACGCTTGCGTTCGCCGCACACGCCGAATCCATCACCATCGCCACCGTCAACAATGGCGATATGGTCCGCATGCAAAAGCTGACCGAGGACTTCACCAAGGCGAACCCCGACATCCAGCTCAACTGGGTTACGCTCGAAGAGAATGTGCTGCGCGAGCGCGTCACCACCGACATCGCCACCAAGGGCGGCCAGTACGACGTGATGACCATCGGCACCTATGAGGTTCCGATCTGGGCCAAGCAGAGCTGGCTTTTGCCGCTCGACAAGCTCGGCGACGACTACGACGCCAAGGACATCATCCCGGCCATTGCTGGCGGCCTTTCGGTCGACGGCAAGCTTTATGCCGCGCCCTTCTACGGCGAAAGCTCCTTCGTCATGTACCGCAAGGACCTGATGGACAAGGCCGGGCTGAAGATGCCCGACGCGCCGACCTGGGACTTCATCAAGCAGGCCGCCGACAAGATGACCGACCGCGCCAATGGCGTGAACGGCGTGTGCCTGCGCGGCAAGGCCGGCTGGGGCGAGAACATGGCTTTCCTGACCGCCATGTCGAACTCCTTCGGCGCCCGCTGGTTCGACGAGAACTGGAAGCCGCAGTTCGATCAGCCGGAATGGAAGAACACGTTGCAGTTCTATGTCGACCTGATGAAGGCCGACGGCCCCGAGGGGGCTTCCTCCAACGGCTTCAACGAAAACCTGGCGCTGTTCCAGCAGGGCAAATGCGGCATGTGGATCGACGCCACGGTCGCCGCGTCCTTCGTTTCGGACCCGAAGAACTCGACCGTCGCCGATAAGGTCGGCTATGCGCTGGCGCCCGACAATGGCCTGGGCAAGCGCGGCAACTGGCTGTGGGCCTGGTCGCTGGCCATCCCCGCCGGCACGCAGAAAGCGGATGCCGCCGAGAAGTTCGTCTCCTGGGCGACCAGCAAGCACTATGCGGAGCTCGTCGCTTCGAAGGAAGGCTGGGCCAACGTTCCTCCGGGCACGCGCTCCTCGCTCTACGCCAATGCCGAGTACCAGAAGGCCGCTCCGTTCGCCAAGATGACGCTGGACTCCATCAACGCCGCCGATCCGACGCATCCGACGGTCAAGCCGGTGCCCTATGTCGGCGTCCAGTTCGTCGCCATCCCTGAGTTCCAGGGCCTTGGCACCACGGTCGGCCAGCTCTTCTCGGCGGCGCTTGCCGGCCAGTCGAGCGTCGACGACGCGCTGAAGCAGGCCCAGGACGCTGCCACCGCGGCAATGACCGAGGGCGGATACATCAAGTAAGGCTCCTCCCGGTGCCGACTGCCGGTCGCCTCCTTGACC
>NZ_RZPL01000094.1:0-11427 GCF_004022805.1 Mesorhizobium sp. M7A.F.Ca.CA.002.04.1.1
GGAGCAACCGGCCGGTGCCGCGCCGGCGATTGATGCCCCCACCCCGGCTGCTCCCACGGCCCCAGCGCCGATTGCGCCGGCGCCCGCCGCACCGGCAGTCGCTCCGCCGGCCACGATGGCGCCTTCGCAGCCAGGCACCCAGCCGAACACAGCCGCGCCAGCCGAGGCCGGACCTTCGACGGCGATGGAATTGACCTTGCCGCATGACCTGTCGCCATGGGGCATGTTCATGGCGGCCGATATCGTCGTCAAGGCGGTGATGATCGGGCTGGCCTTTGCCTCCCTCGTCACCTGGACGATATGGCTGGCCAAGTCGCTGGAGCTTTTCGGCGGCAAGCTGCGCATCCGTCGCGCCGTGCGGGCGATCGGCGAGGCCGCCACGCTGAAGCAGGCCGGCAGTACCCTCGACCGCAGCGGCGGCCCGGGCGCGCTGCTGGTGCGGGCGGCCGAGGAGGAGACCGCACTCTCAGCCGGCGCCCTCGATCATGTCTCAGGCGATGGCCTCAAGGAACGGGTTACGTCGCGCCTGTCGCGCATCGAGGCGGCGGCGGCGCGGCGCATGTCACGCGGCACCGGCGTGCTGGCGACGATCGGCTCGACCGCGCCCTTCGTCGGCCTGTTCGGCACGGTCTGGGGCATCATGAACGCCTTCATCGGCATCTCGCAGGCGCAGACCACCAATCTCGCCGTGGTCGCGCCGGGCATCGCCGAAGCGCTGCTGGCCACCGCGATGGGCCTGGTCGCGGCCATACCGGCCGTCGTCATCTACAACGTCTTCGCCCGCTCGATAGCCGGCTATCGGCAGATCCTCGCCGATGCCTCGGCAGGGGTCGAACGACTGGTCAGCCGCGACCTCGACTTCCGCACCGTCGCGCCGGCCGCGCCACTGGCGGCGGAGTAGCGCCATGGGAAGCAGAATCCGACAGACCATGGATGACGATCTCGAGGAAAGCCACGAGATCAACGTCACCCCGTTCATCGATGTCATCCTGGTGTTGTTGATTATCTTCATGGTCGCGGCACCGCTGGCCACGGTGGATGTCAATGTCGACCTGCCGGGTTCGACCGCAACGCCCGCGCCGAGGCCCGAGACACCGCTGTTCCTGACGCTGAAGGACGATCTGACGCTGGCGATCGGCAATGACGGCGTGCCACGCCCGGCTTTCGCCGCGACGCTGGACGCCAAGACCAAGGGCGACAAGCAGACGCGCATCTTCCTGCGCGCCGACAAGGCGGTCGCCTATGGCGACCTGATGGAGGCGATGAACCTGTTGCGCGGTGCCGGCTATCTGAAGATCGCGCTGGTCGGCCTGGAGACGGCTCCCGCGTCCAATGCCCCCGCGCCCACAGCCACCCGTGCGGCGGCGCCATGACGCAAGCGGTCGCCGTGCCCTCGGTCCAGATGTCGCGCTTCGGCTGGCGCGACCTTGGCTTGTGGGCCGGTGCTGCCGCGCTGGTCCTCGGAGCCCATGTCGCGGTCGCCTATGCAGTGCAGAATCTCACCATGGTCACCGAAGCGGACGGCGGTCCGCCACCGGCCCAGGTGATCGAGATGGCGCCGATGGTGGTGATGCCGGCCGTACAAGAACAGGTCGCCGCGCTGGACGCGGTGACGCCAGATCAGACCGAACCGACACCGACGATCGAGCCGACACCTGAAGAACCGGTCGAAAAGGCGAAGCCGGTTGTCGAGCCACCGGAAGCGGTCGCGCCCGACGAGGCCGAACCCAACCGGACCGAAACGGCTGAACAGGCCGATCAGCCGCCGCCGGATGAGGTCATCCCGGATGTTGTCGAGGCTGTCACGCCAGACGTCGTCATTCCCTTGCCGCAGCCGAAACCGGTCGAAATTGTCAAAGACAAGAAACCGGTCGAGGCCAAGGCGAAAAAACCTGTCGAGAAGCCCAAGCCGCGGCTTAAGAAGGAGAAGGCGGCTCCGCCGAAGACGGCAACCGTCGCCAGCGCCGACGCACGGCCCGCGGCCAGGACCGCCGCGCCGAAGGCAGCGGAATCGACGTCGCGCTCCGGCGACTCCAGCAAATGGGACTCCCGTCTGGGCGCCTGGATCAAGCGGCACACGCGCTATCCCAGTTCTGCCAAGGCCCGAGGCGTGGAAGGCAGGCCGTATGTCGCCTTCACGGTCGACTCGTCCGGCCGGGTCCGGTCTGCCAGGCTCTCTCGTTCCTCAGGGGATGCGGATCTGGACCGTGCGGCGCTCGCCGTGCTGCAAGGCGCCACGGTGCCGGCACCGCCGCCGGAACTCGGTTCGCGTCTGAGCCGTACAGCGCCGTTCGTGTTCAGCCTGCGCAACTAGGACCGAATTTGATCGAAGCGGCCTGTCAGTAGGCCAGCGACAGGCTCAGGGCCTCGACCTGTTCGAGATAGAAACGGCATTTCGTGCGCAACAGCCCGAGGCTCGGGTCATCGGCTCCGTTGATCTCGATGGTCTGCATCATGAAGTCGAAATGGGCGTGGAAGGCGTCCACTGTACCCCAGAGACTGTCGGCCTGGCAGCTGTCGGCAATCGCCATCGAGACGAGTTGGCGGGCCTCGATCCGCGCGGCGTCAGGCGATGGCGGTCGCCTGGCGATCAAGACGTCGAGCCGACTGAAAATGCTTTCCCTGGCATCGACGCTTCTGATGTTGGCTATCATGTTCATGTGCAGGTCCCCCTTGGCATTCCAGGCGCGCAATAGGCTCCGGTCTGGAATTGCCTGAAAGCTGGTGATCAGAGCGGTTCAGCGGCGCTGAACCACTAAGCGCGTGGCGTTTGGGCGGGCGACTTGCATCAAGCCTGAGCGACCGGATGCCGGTCCTGCGGGCAGGATGCAATCAGGGTCGGGATCGCGGTTGCATCGGAGGGGTGGCCCCTGATGATGTTGGCGACCTCGGCATCGGCCTGCTCGAACCAGTAGACCATGTCGGCGCGGTGCAGATCCGTCGCGGCTTTCTTCAGCAGCGGCAGCAGGCTTTGCAACGCGCACAGCGTCTCCCAGCGGTTTGGCCGGGAGGTCGAGCCGGCCACCGCGCATGCGGCTGACGATTGCATGTCGCTACGCTCTCCGTGGCTGGGCGGCACGATTGTCTTTTGCCTGCGCCTTGGGGTGCAGCGGGTTGCCGCTGAGCTGCGCATGCCTGGCCGGCCGTGCGCCGCGAAGAACGTCGAAGGCCTCCGCATAGGCCATGCCCAGCAGATAGGAGATCATCGGAAAACGGCTTGATTCGGCCATTTGCACGAGCTCATTGGTCATCGACGAAATATATTGAAGACTATCGATTTCCGACTGGCGTAAGGATTGATTTGGCACGTGCTGCTCCTGTCTCTGGTTATACCCTGGGGAACGCGTTACTGGCCGGACTGCACATTGTTGGTCGACTAATTGATGGATTGGCTCGCGGTGGACGGGTCTCTTTCCGGGGTCGAGAGGGTCAAGGCATAGATCGGTGCGTCGGTGAGACTGTCGAGACCAAGCAGCCGCTTGATGGCGGAATGATTGAGCGCGGCTGTCGGACATGCCGACAGGCCATGATTGGTCGCCGCCAGCATGATATTCTGGCCGATATGGCCGGCCTCGATCAGCACGACACGATAGGCGTTGGCGTCCTCATATTTCCACATCGTGCGATCGAGCCTGGCGCAAAGCAGGATCAGGCACGGCATGCTATCAGCCCACTCCTGTCCGCCGACCAGTTCGGAGATCTTCGGCAGATGGTTCGCGGAAATCCTGCCAAGGTCGTGATCGGCGGCGGAATAATGATAGACACCGGGCTCGAGGCCATCGACGCCGAGCGCGACCACATAGGCCTCATAGGGATTCCGCGCGCCGCCGGAAGGGGTCATGCCAAGCGGCAGGGTGCCAACGCAATTGGCGGTCTCGCCGATGATGCCGAGCCCTGCGAACAGGCAATCGGAAAGCTGTTTGGCTGTGATGGTGGGCTGAGCCGCCGTGCGGTTGGTGCGGCGCCGCGCCATCAAGCTAAGAAGTTCGTTGTCTTCCAGTGCATTCGGCAGCTGGATAGCGCCGGCGGAATTCTTGAGCAGGAGGTCCGGCTGCGGCGTATGGCCGGCGCGTTCTATCTGCCGCTCTTCCGCCTGCTCGATGGTCATGTATTCGCTGTCCTGGACGCAGAAATGCATCAGCGCCGTCGGAAGCCCCCAACTCCATTGTCCTGAAAATTGTTCCTCCTGCTCGGCGAGAGGCGATCCGGCGGTGACCAGGGCGGAAAAATCGAGCAACTGCGGAACGACAGCCTTCAACTCGGACTTCGACCACCCATGGGCGCGGGCAATGTCCGCCGTCGATGCCCATTTGTCCCACGATGCGAGAAGGCCGACCATCTCAGGGCTGCATTCGAAGACGCTTCTGGTCAGGAAGTTGCATGCCGTGACCTTGTTCGGTCCGGGGTAGAAAACGAGCGTTTTCGAAGAGCGCATTTTCATGAAGCTGGATGCCATCTGCGGAGCCGAGGCGCCGACAAGCGAACCGCTCGTCGGCGCAGAACGGCTTCAGCGCTTGTTGTAGTGCATACCCTGCGAAAAGAAGACGGTCTGCGTGCCGGCGGCAATCGTCAGCTTCGGAGCGTTAGTCACTTTCTTGGCCATTTTTATCCCTTTCCTGACCCCCATTTGGGATCCGTTGAAAGACCCCCAGAATGGGATCCGCGTGAAGAAAGGTAAGGTCGGAAGAGTTAATGGTTTGTTAAAATTATAGTAAAACCACGAGCCGAAGACGGACGTGTGGATTATCTTTCCTGGCATTAAAGTGTAAAATATCGATTTTATTCAGATACAGAGTAGACAATCGTTGGCATACGCTTTATCGGCGTACGCTTATTCTTATTTGGCGTAAGACACGGCGATCCGAGGGATTAGCCCAACCCGTCCCGGGTCAGGCTGACAACCAGTTGGTCGACGCCCGCATCGTCGAGGCTGATGACATGCGCCATGCTGATGGCATCCCTTGCCTGGATATTGGCAATGTCGCGCCGCATGATGACGGACACGAATGCCGGGCCGGCCTCCGTCAGAAGCATGGCCTTGCCCATCAGCACCGGTTCGGAGATGGGAGCCCATTGCACGGAGATCAGCGACGGCTCTCCGGTCTGTCGGCGATTGATGCCGCTGAAATAGATCCAGTTCAGCCGCGAGATCGCCACGCCATAGTGATTGCCGCGCGCTCGTGCCCAGGTCGATCCCTGGCGCTCCGACCATCCGGTGACCCTTCGGAAGGTGACCAGTTCGGCTTCGCGCCGCACGAAGGTCACCGAGCGCATCAGGAGGTCGAGGCGGCCCGGGATCGAGAAATAGGTGAAATAGGTGCCGCCCGCGATCGAAGGACTGGGAGGGCGGATCATCTGGTTGAACAGGCTCTCGGAAACCGGCGGCAGGCCACGCATCGCGGGCTCGGGTGCGCCGGGATCCTGGTACAGTTCGGCCTCGTCGATCCGAAAGTAATCGCATATCAGCTTGGCGGTGGCCTTGTTGGGAACGGTCTGCCCTTGCAGGTAGCGTTCGAACTGCGTGCGATTGATGTGCAGCTCACGGCATACCGCACTTACGGAGGCATGGTCCTTGCTCAGCCGTCTAAGATTTGCAGCGAGATTCTCGCGAATTGACACGTCTTTGCTTCCGCGGGCGGGTTTTTCATTTCAACTCGAAATCCATATAGCGTCTCCGGTCGCCCCCGCCGAAACGCCTTGGCCACAACGCACAGAAAAAACTGATTTGGTAACGTCAATTTAGTGGGGCGGTTTGCAAAAAAAACGGAAACAATCGACGAGCGCTTCCGCCATAAGTCCAATTGACAAAAGTCTTGCCGGAGATTGCGAAAACAGGCGGCGCGGCGCGCGGCCTTTTAGGCGCGCCGGCACGGCGAATGCCAGCCGTGGAGGCAAGCCCGGACGAGCGTCGCGGAGTGCATATGGCGCGGAGAGCGAGGAATTAATCCGCTGGTGGAGCTGAGGAGGATCGAACTCCTGACCTCGTCATTGCGAACGACGCGCTCTCCCAGCTGAGCTACAGCCCCGTCCAGCGGATGGGCGCATTTATCGGGCGCTGCGGTTTCCTGTCAAGGCGGAGGTTTGCCGAAATCCAGTGGCTGGCAGCCGTACCGGCGCACCGTGGCAGGCGGCCCTTGCCGGTTTCGCGTGCAATGGCTACATGTCGGCAACAATTGGAGACCGGCATGCTCGCCCTCATTCAGACAATCGTCATGGCGCTCGACCTCTACTGGTGGATCATCATCGCATCGGCGATCTTTTCCTGGCTTTACGCCTTCAACGTCGTCAACTCGCGCAATCAGTTCGTCGGTTCCATCGGCAACATGCTCTATCGGCTGACCGAACCGGCGTTGCGGCCGATCCGCCGTTTCATGCCGGACCTTGGCGGCATCGACATCTCGCCGATCATCCTGCTTCTGATCCTGTTCTTCCTGCGGCAGTTCATATTGACCAGTGTGGCGCCTCTGGTCCTGTGAGCCCGATGATCGTATGAGCGCGCCGTTTCGCCTGCGCGATGATGGTGTCGACGTGTTTGTCCGGCTGACGCCGAAGGCTGCGCTGGACAGGCTCGAAGGCATCGAGACCACGGCGGACGAGCGAAGCCATCTGAAAGCGCGCGTCCGCGCCGTGCCGGAAAACGGCGCCGCCAATCATGCGCTCGAAAAGCTGATTGCCAAGGCGATTGGCGTGCCGGGGTCCGCCGTCTCGGTTGTCGCCGGCGGCACGGCGCGGCTGAAGACCGTGCGCATTGAAGGCGATCCGGAGACGTTGGCGAAAAGCATCGAGGCGCTCGGCCATCAGGCCTGATGTCCTTGCCGGAGGGTCAATCCCCCAGCGGCAAACGCGGATCGTCAACTTTCAACGTGTTGACGCTCTGCTTGATGCGGCGCAGATTTTCCAGAACCCTTGGTCCGCGCGTCTCGGCGACCGAGGTGACGATCATGTCGACGATCGACAGCAGCGCATAGCGCGACGATGTCGGCTTGTAGATATTGCCGTCTTCCAGCGACTGGAAATGGATGACCGTGTCGGCGACCTTGGCGAGCGCGGAGTCCGGCGGGGTGATGGCGATCGTCGTGGCGCCATATTGCTGGGCGACCTGCACCGCATCGATGACCGATCGTGCATAGCCGGAGACGGAGAAGGCGATCAGCGTGGTGTCGGGGGTGGCGACGGCGGCGTACATGCGTTGCAACTGTCCGTCGATTTGCGCCAGCACCGACACGCCAAGCCTGAACAGCCGGTTCTGCATTTCGGTCGCCATCATCGACGAAATGCCACCGGAGCCGATGCACAGCACATTGCCGGAAACCGCGATGCGTGCGGCGACGGCGACCAGCGTCGTCATGTCGAGGTTTTCGCTGGCGCGCTGGATGGCCGATATCGCCGCTTCGGTGATGGCGGAAGCGATGCGCTGTTCGCGGGCATCGCGGCTCAACGGCTCCGGCGACAGATACTGGCCGCCGATGGCGATGGCTTGCGCCAGATAGAATTTGAAGTCGCGCAGGCCCTCGCAGCCGAGGTTGCGGCAGAACCGCGTCACCGTCGGCTCGCTGACACCGACGCGCGCGGCAATTTCCGAAATCGCCGCCTTGGAAACGAAGTCGAGGTCTGCCAGCACGAAGCCGGCCAGCTTGCGATCCGACTTCGTTCCGTCCTGCGACATCAGCTGCAGGCGCGTGATGATGTCGGCCGGCGTCTTCATGCTGATATTTTCATAGAGGCAGGCCCGTCGCCTTGTCGAACAGATGGATGTTGCCGGGATCGACCGAGACCGGCAGCAGGTCTCCCGGCCTGACCGGCACCCTGTCACGGAACACGGCGCGTACCGTATCAGCACCGATAGCGCCATAGACATGTGTTTCGGAGCCGGTGGGCTCAACGACATCCACCCTGATCGCCATCGCGTCGACAGCCTCGCCGATGACAAAATGCTCGGGCCGGATGCCGGCCTCCACCGCGCTGTCCGCCGGCACCTGTTTGCCGGCAAGCGCCAGCCGCCCGCCACCGGCCGATTCGAACCAGGTTTTCTCAAGCGTCGTCTTGAGCGAACCCGAGACGAAACTCATCGACGGCGAGCCGAGGAAGGAGGCGACGAACTTGTTGGCCGGCCTGTCATAAAGCTCCAGCGGCGCCCCGACCTGCTGGATCCTGCCGCGATCCATCACGACGATGCGGTCGGCCATGGTCATAGCCTCGATCTGGTCGTGGGTGACGTAGACGATCGTCGATTTCAGCCGCTGGTGCAGAGCCTTGATCTCGACGCGCATCTGCACGCGCAATTGTGCGTCGAGATTGGACAGGGGTTCGTCAAACAGGAACACAGACGGTTCGCGCACGATGGCGCGGCCCATGGCGACGCGCTGGCGCTGGCCGCCCGACAGCTGGCGGGGATAGCGGTCGAGATAGGAGAAGAGATTGAGGACCCCGGACGCCTTCTTGACCTTCTCATCGATTACCGTGCGCGTCTCGCCGCGTATCTTCGGGCCGAAACCGATATTGTCCGATGCCTTCAGATGCGGAAACAGCGCATAGGACTGGAACACCATGGCGATGTTGCGCTGCTGCGGCGGCAGCGCGTTGGCGCGCACGCCGCCGATCAACAGATCGCCGGAAGTGATCGTCTCCAGGCCGGCGAGCATGCGCAGCAAGGTCGACTTGCCGCAGCCGGACGGGCCGACCAGGACGACGAACTCGCCGCTCTTGATATCGAGGCTGATGTTCTCGAGGATCTTGTGCTGCCCGAAGGATTTCGACAGGTCGCGGAACTCGACGTCGGTCATGCTCACGCTCCCAATATGTCGTCGATGAAGGGCAGGCAACCGGCGGTCAGTCCCGCGTCCACGGGCATCACCACGCCTGTTACTCCCGATGCGCGATCGGACGCAAGGAAAGCGACGGCTTCCGCCACTTCCGCAGCGTTGACGATGCGACCGAGCGGATAGAGCCGCTGCAATTTGCCGAGGATTTCGGGATCCTTGGCAAGGCGGTGGTCCCAGGCGGCGGTGCGGATCGATCCGGGGCAGACGACATTGGCGCGCAGGCCGCTGCGGCCGAGCTCGACGGCGATCGCCTTGGCATAGGCGTTGATGCCGGCCTTGGCCGCGGCATAGGCGGGATTGCCGAAATGCGCGATGGCGTTGACCGAGGAGATGAAGACGACGCTGCCGGAGCCACGGCTGGCCATCGCCTTGACCAGCGGATCGGCGAAATTCATCACGCCGGTCAGGTTGAGGTCGAGTTCCTGCTCAATCCTGTCGGGGTTGAGCGCGGGGAGCGTCTCGGCGCGCGTCCAGCCGGCATTGTTGATGAGAATGTCGGGCACACCGTCCCGGTCGAGGATGGCGGCGATCGCTGTGGCTATCGACGCCTTGTCGAGAAGATCGAAGACGTGGCGGGCGGCAAAAAACGGGCTCTTCAACGCCTCGCTCGACTGGTCGCAGCCTACGACCCTGGCGCCCCTTTGCGCCATCAGCGCCACGATGGCCGTGCCGAGGCCGCCGCCCGCACCCGTCACAACGACAGTCTTGCCCTCGAATTCGGCCCTGCCTTCGAGTTCCGTTTGCGAAACCACCGTGCGTCATCCTCCGGGATCTTCGACAGGTCGGATCAGGCCTAGTCCACAAAATGTAATTAAGCAACAGAATAATCTGCTTGCAAGCCTTCAAATCCACGATAATGTAGGAAAGTAACATAAATCTTCTGCTTGGGTAACGAAGAGGCGCGCAGGCGCAAAAATCAAAATGGGAGAGTTCAAATGAGTCTTGCAAAATGGACTGTCGGCCTGATGGCCGGAATGAGCATGCTGGCAATTGCGGCGCAGGCGGATGCGGGCGAGGTGCGGGTCACCGTGGCCGAGTACAGCGCCAAGACTGGCCCATATTTCGACAGCGTCAAGAAGGAATTCGAGGCGGCGAACCCCGGCATCACGGTCAAGTTCGAAGTGGTGCCGTGGGATGTGCTGCTGCAGAAGCTGACCACCGACATCACCGCCGGCACCAATGCCGATCTGTCGATCATCGGCACGCGCTGGCTGATCGACTTCGTCCAGCAGGATGTCGCCGAGCCGCTCGACGGCTACATCAAGCCCGACTTCAAGGACCGCTTCATCGACACCTTCCTGTCGCCCTCGATCATGGATGGCAAGACCTACGGCCTGCCGATCGCTGCCTCGGCGCGCGCCATGTACTACAACAAGGAGCTGTTCGAGAAGGCCGGCATCGCCAAGCCACCGGCAAACTGGACCGAGCTGCAGGAAGATGCGCGCAAGATCAAGGCTCTGGGGTCCGGCACGTTCGGCTTCGGCCTGCAGGGCAAGGAGATCGAGACCGACGTCTATTACTACTATGCGATGTGGTCCTACGGCACGGAAATCCTCAACAAGGACGGCACTTCGGGCCTGAGCACGCCCGGCGCGCTTGAAGCCGCCAAGCTTTACAAGTCGATGATCGACGAAGGCCTGACCGAACCCGGCGTCACCTCCAACAACCGCGAGGACGTGCAGAACCTGTTCAAGCAGGGCAAGGTCGGCATGATGATCACCGCACCCTTCCTGTCCAACCAGATCAAGGACGAGGCGCCGAACCTGAAATACGGCGTTGCGGCCATTCCCGCCGGACCGACCGGCGCGCGCGGCACCTATGGCGTCACCGATTCCATCATCATGTTCAAGAACTCCAAGAACAAGGACGAGGCCTGGAAGCTGCTCGATTTCCTGTTCACCACGGAGCAGCGTGCCAAGTTCACACAGGGCGAAGGCTTCCTGCCGGTGAACAAGGAAGAGGCCAAGATGGACTACTACGTCAACAATGCCGATCTGGCCGCGTTCACCGCTCTGCTGCCCGACGCCCGCTTCGCGCCGGTCATCCCGGGCTGGGAAGAGGTCGCCCAGATCACGTCGGACGCCATGCAGAAGATCTATCTCGGCGGCGACCCCGAGGCAGGCCTGAAGGACGCGGCGGCCAAGGCCAATGCGGTGCTGAAGAAGTAGGGGGGCAGTGCTGAAGGAATAGGGCGTATCTCCCTGCGCCCGTGGCGCGCCCCAGATTCAGGCGGGGCGCGCCACATCTTGCAGCCTCGAGCAGAAAGATAGTTCGTCGATGTCAACGCCGCCCAGCCAGGCTCCTTTCCTCTCCCACCGGAGGGGGGAGAGGTGGCTCGGCGAAGCCGAGACGGAGTGGGGGAACCACCTGGCAGCCACCGCGAACGGATATAGGAAGAGCACCAGGCGCAAGTCTCGCCTTGCGCCCAAGGGGTCGACCCCCACTCCGTCGAGCTTCGCTCGACACCTCTCCCCCGATCGACGGGGGAGAGGAAAGGGGCCCTTCCGCAACTGCTGCGGAGAACGGACGAGCAGGTGAGGGCAGCGCCGACGGTTGCAAGGAATCCTGAAGCGGTGCCCTGAGAAGAACGAGGCCGGACCAAGTC
>NZ_RZPL01000950.1:0-1758 GCF_004022805.1 Mesorhizobium sp. M7A.F.Ca.CA.002.04.1.1
GTCTACGCCAGCGATCGACCTTGCGCCGGCGTCGGCGCAGCCGGGGTGATCAGAGCCTCCTGGGGAAGGTGAAGCGCGGACACAATACGACGCAGCTTCGACGGATCGGTCACTCTGCCGCTTTCGATATCCTCAATCTCGTCCACCGCCAGGCCGCATGTCAGGGAAAGCTCTTCCACGCTGTAACCGCGGGTCTCCCGCATCGCTCTGAGGGTGTTGTAATCTGGCCCGCTCCCGTTGGTTGCCGGTTCGGAGTGGGGTTCGCTTTTCGCATTATGGGGCATTGGCAACTCCATGACTGAAAGAGTTTGATCAAATGAGGAGTGTTGCCTGAGACGGTCGGGAAGATGCCCTCTCACTGGTGATTTGCCAAGGGCCAAAATGGCCGTCACGGGATCGTGAACCGGGTGCCTGGCGCGGCCTCTGGCGCACACGTCGCGATCAAGTTGTTTTGAAGGCCTGATTGGCCTTTTGCCGGCAGTTTCGCCGCGCCCATTCGTTATCTCCGGGTCGCTGGCGCGAAACCATCCGGTTCCAGCCAGTTCTTTCCCGGAAGGATTTTTTGCAATGAACTTGAAGACAGTCATGGTCGTGCTCGGCACGATTTCCAGCCTTTCCGTCGCCGGCGCGGGCGCCGCCCAAGCCGCAGGCGCGCTTCGTGTGCGCGGCACGGTGGTCAGTTTTAAGCCCACGCTGCTCACCGTGAAAACCCGCCAGGGCGATACCGACGCGATCAAGCTCAAGGCCGGCTGGAAGATCTCGGGCGTCGCCAACGCCTCGGCAACGGACATCAAGCAGGGCGATTTCCTCGGCATTGCCTCCGTATCGAAAGCGGATGGCGGCAGCGGCGCCCTGGAGGTGGTGGTCTTCCCGGCCGCGCTGAAAGGCACCGGCGAGGGTGACCGCCCCTGGGACCTGCAGCCAAACAGCCGGATGACCAACGGCACCGTCGCCGACGTTACCGATATAAGCGGGCGATCCGTCACGCTGACCTATGACAATGGCCAGACCAAGAAGATTTCGATTCCCGACACCACCCCTGTCGTCACCTTCGCGCCGGCGACGCCGAGCGACCTCAAGCCGGGTGCGACGGTCTTTGTCACCGCAGAGCGGGGTAGTGACGGCGCGCTGAGCGCCAGCCGCGTCGTGGTCGGGACCAACGGCGTCGTGCCGCCGATGTAGTCGGACAGGCGGCCAATGGCCGCCTCTCGATCTTGCCGTGCATGGTGGCGGGAGGCTGGATTGGGCAGAAACAGTCCAGAAACAAAATTCTACAATCGGGAAATACTGACGAAAAAATTCAGGCGCGTAATTCCATTCGCGGCGGCCGGGCTATCGCCCCGATCCATATGCGCCCGCGAAACAAAAGGAAACGATCCATGAAGAAGTCCCTCCTCTCGGCCCTCGGGCTTGCAGTTGCATTGGCTTTCACGGTGCCCGTCATCGGTGCGACGAGTGCGGATGCGGCGCCGATGGCAAAGCACCATCGTCACCACCATCATCATCGCCACCATGTCCGCCATCACCATCATCACCGCCACCACCACCATGTGATCGGAAACAAGGCCTAAGCACCGCAAACTGCCACCGAGAAGACCGGCCTTGGCTTCCTGTCCAAGGCCGGTCTTCCCTTGGCATTGCGGCGCGTTAGCTCGACACGATTTGGGCGCACCAAGTTCGTCGAATGACGGCGCCAGCTACCTCAACCATCAGAAGCACCGCCTCAGCGCCGGCTGAACAGCAGACTGGCGACTGTCT
>NZ_RZPL01000951.1:0-1752 GCF_004022805.1 Mesorhizobium sp. M7A.F.Ca.CA.002.04.1.1
CGCCGGCAAGCTCGCCGCCGCCGCGACTTTCCGCGCCGGCATGGCGCGTTTCGCCGCGACGAAGCCCATCCATGGCGAGTGCGGTGGCTTCATGGTGCTCGGCGAAGCCCTGGAGGACGCGTCGGGCGAAACGCATGCGATGCTCGGCCTGCTCGGCCATGCCACCAGCTTCGCCAGGCGCAAGATGAACCTCGGCTACCGCGAGGCGCGGCTGCGTGCCGATTGTCCGCTGGGTGCACAGGCCGCGCTGATCCGGGGCCACGAATTCCACTATGCGCAGATGACGGCCACCGGCAATGACGAGCCGCTGGCCGACCTTGCCGACGGCCAGGGCAATCCGATCGGCGCCTCGGGCTACCGGCGCGGCCATGTCAGCGGCACCTTCTTCCATGCGATCGCGAGGGGCTAGAGCATGAAATTCGGGAATCTGGCCCTTTCACCACGGCAGGCCGTCGACGACATCGCGCTCTGCCTGGTCTTCTTCACCAGGCTGCCGCTGCCCGTCTTCGATTTTCGCGGCCGCAGCCTTGCCGCGGCGATCTGGGCCGCCCCCATCGCCGGTCTCGTCGTCGGCCTGATCGGCGCCATCGTTTTTGCCACGGCGGAACGGTTCGGCCTTGCCATGGGGCCGGCGGCCGCACTTGCCCTTATGGCAACCCTGCTCACCACCGGCTGCCTGCATGAGGACGGCCTGTCCGACGTCGCCGACGGTTTTGGCGGCGGCAAATCGCGCGGCCGCAAACTTGAGATCATGCGCGACAGCCGCATCGGCGCCTATGGTGCGGCGGCGCTGGCTCTGTCGCTGCTGGTCCGCTGGAGCGCGCTGTCGGAGTTCGTCGATCCCACACAGGCCCTGTTTGCCCTCCTGGCCGCACACGCGGCCTCGCGCGGCCTGCTTGGCGCCTTCATGCATCTCTTGCCTCCAGCGCGCGTCGACGGCCTCTCGGTCGACGCCGGCACCGTCTCGCAGGAAACCGCCATAGCCGGCGCCTTGCTCGGCGCGATCCCGCTTCTCTTGCTCGGGCTGGGCGGCGCCGTCTTCGCGCTGATCCTGCTTGGCCTGCTGTTTGCCGCATTCCGCGCCCTTTGCTTCAACCAGATCGAGGGCCAGACCGGCGACACGATCGGCGCCTTGCAGCAGGCAAGCGAGATCGCGGTGCTGCTCGTCGCTTCCGTAGCGCTTTCCTGATCCCTTTGGCCTGATTCTCGCGGCCTGATTCCTTTTCGGAGACTTTGCCCCCATGCCCTTCAAATCCCTTAGTGAATTGCGCGCCGCCTGCCTCGACCTGCCGGCTGGCAGCGATGCCGCGGCCAATGCGGTCGCCCGCCGCCAGGACACGCTGACCAAGCCGCAAGGCAGCCTCGGCCGGCTCGAGACCATCGCCGCGTGGCTGGCGCGCTGGCAGGGCCGCGACATGCCGAAACTCGACCGCGTCAAGGTTTTCGTCTTCGCCGGCAACCACGGCGTCACCGCGCAAGGTGTGTCGGCCTATCCCTCGGAAGTCACCGTGCAGATGGTGGCGAATTTCGCTGGCGGCGGTGCCGCCATCAACCAGCTTGCCCGCATGGCCGGCGCCGAACTCGACGTCATCCCGCTCGATCTCGACCATCCGACCGGCGACTTCACCCAAGGTCCGGCAATGGACGAAGCGGCCTTTCTGGCGGCGGTCTCGGCCGGCTATGATGCGGTGACGAAGGATCTGGACCTTATCTGCTTCGGCGAAATGGGTATCGGCAACACCACGCCGGCAG
>NZ_RZPL01000952.1:0-1748 GCF_004022805.1 Mesorhizobium sp. M7A.F.Ca.CA.002.04.1.1
CACCACCACCGTCTGGATGCCGAGTTCCTTGCAGGCGCGCAGTACCCGGAGGGCGATTTCGCCGCGATTGGCGATGAGGATCTTCTGAAACATCAGGCCCGCTCTACTCGATCACGACGAGCGGCATGCCATATTCGACCGGCTGCGAATCCTCGAAAAGGATCGCGGTCACCGTGCCGGCGCGTGGCGAGGGGATCTGGTTCATCGTCTTCATTGCTTCGATGATCAGCAGCGTCTGGCCTTCCTTGACCTTCTGGCCGACTTCGATGAATGCCTTGGCGTCCGGCGACGGAGCCAAATAGGCCGTGCCGACCATCGGTGAGGTGACCGCATTCTTGGAAAGGTCCGCCACCACAGGCACGGCAACGGCGGCAGCCTGCGCTGCTGCCGGCGCATAGGCCGGTTGCGGCGCCGCGATTGCATGAACGGCCGGCGCCTGCCGCGAGACGCGCACCTTCAGGTCGCCCAGTTCAACCTCGATCTCGGTGAGATTGGTGTCGTTCAGTATGCCCGCCAGATCGCGGATCAGTTGCTGGTCAACACCGGTCTTCTTTATCGACATTTTCGAGCCTTCTGTTTGTTGGCCGGTCATAGGCGTGCGGCCAGCGCCTGTAGCGCCAGCGTATAGCCGAGCGGCCCAAAGCCACAGATCATGCCGACGGCGACCGGCGCGACCATGGAGACGTGGCGGAATGGTTCCCGCGCATGGATGTTGGAAAGATGAACTTCGGCCACCGGCAATGGTGCGACGGCGCGGATGGCGTCGTGGATGGCAATCGAGGTGTGGCTGTAGGCGCCCGGGTTGATGACGATGCCGACAGCCTTGTCGCCGGCTTCCTGAATCCAGTCGACAAGGTCGCCCTCATGGTTCGACTGGCGGAAATCGATCTCGAACCCCAGCGCCGTGCCTGCCTGCTTGCAGTCGTCGGCGATCGCGGCAAGCGTCTTGCCGCCATAGATGCCCGGCTCGCGCTTGCCGAGCGCGTTGAGATTGGGACCGTTCAGGACGAAAACCGTTTTCAAAAAAGCCGACCTTTCCCGGCGCCGTCATCAAGCCGGCGCGCTGGGCCCTCTATAATGGGCATAGCCGCCCGCGGAAAGAGCGCAAGTGCGTTCTTTCACTGTCCACAACAGGCGGAAATGTGCCAGTGAGAGATAGCTGGCGAGCAAGATCAGAGCGCGGCTTTCGCCGCCTCGATCTTTTCAGCCAGCACTTCCTGCCCGAGCGCCCCGAACACCACCTCGTTGCCGACGACATAGGACGGCGTTCCGGTGATCGCCAGTTTGTTGGCAAGATCGTAGGTCTTGGCGAGGGCCTCGTTGATTGTCGGGTCCTTCATCTTCTCGCGCAGCGCCGCTTCGTCGGCGCCGAGCGACAGCGCGACCTTCATGGCCGCCGCCTCGGTGGCGCGTCCCTGACCGCCGAGCAACGCATTGTGGAACTCGCCGTACTTTTCCGGGTGCATCAGGTGGAAGGCCATCGAGACCACGCTCGCCTTCTGCGAATCCGGTCCGAGGATGGGGAATTCCTTGAGCACGAAACGCAGGTCCGGATCGGTCTTGGTCAGCGCCTTCATGTCGTCGATGGCACGTTTGCAGAAGCCGCAATTATAGTCGTAGAACTCGACGATGGTGACCTTGCCGGTCGGATTGCCGACGACGCCGTCGAAGGCGGAGTTGAAAATCTGGTCCTTGGCATCCTTGATCACGCCGAGATGAGCGATGCGCTGCTCTTCCTTCTGCTTGGC
>NZ_RZPL01000953.1:0-1747 GCF_004022805.1 Mesorhizobium sp. M7A.F.Ca.CA.002.04.1.1
CCCCACCTGAGGGGGAGATGGCCGGCAGGCCAGAGGGGGGGCGCTGTCCCGCCGACCGCCATAAAATCTCAGCGTCCGCGCAGATACCCCGCCAGCGCCACCGCATTGTTGTGCGCCTCGTCAAGCGCGCCGTAGAGCAGCGTCACCTTGCCGTTACCCAGCAGGCCTCGCAACTGCGTCACCGCCGCGCCATTCCCATCCAGCTCAGCGCCATACCGCTCCTGAAACTCCGCCCAGCGCACCGCCTCGTGTCCGAACCATTTGCGCAACTCGTCGCTCGGCGCGATGTCCTTCAACCACAGCGTCAGCGCGGCGTCTTGCTTGCTGACGCCGCGCGGCCAGATGCGGTCGACCAGAACCCGCTGCCCGTCATCGGCAGCGGGCGGCTCGTAGATACGCTTGACCGCGATCTTGAAGGCCATCACACCTCCTGGCTGGAACCCTCAGGCCCACTCGCCCTTGCGCATGACAGGCACGCGGGCGCCGTCCTTGTGGACGCCATCGATGTCGATCTTGTCCGAGCCGATCATCCAGTCGATGTGGATGAAGCTCTTGTTGCCGCCGCGCGCGGCGATCTCGTCCTGGCTGAGCGAGGCGCCGTCGACGAAGCACTTCGAATAGCATTGGCCGAGCGCGATGTGGCAGGCGGCGTTCTCGTCGAACAGCGTGTTGAAGAACAACAGGCCGCTGGCCGATATCGGCGAGGAATGCGGCACCAGCGCCACCTCGCCGAGACGGCGCGCGCCCTCGTCGGTGTCGAGCACTTTCTTCAGCACGTCCTCGCCCTTCGATGCCTTGGCCTCGACGATCCTGCCTTCTTCGAAACGCACCGAAATGTCGTCGATCAGCGTGCCCTGGTAGGACAGCGGCTTGGTCGAGGAGACATGGCCTTCGACTCGCCCCGCATGCGGCGTGGTGAAGACCTCCTCGGTCGGGATGTTGGGGTTGCAGGTGATGCCGTTCTTGGCGGTCGAGGCGCCGCCCATCCATTCATGGCCGTCCGCCAGTCCAACCGTCAGGTCGGTGCCCGGTCCGGTGAAGTGCAGCGCATGGAAATTATGGCCGTTGAGCCATTCGGTGCGGCTGCGCAGCGCCGCGTTGTGCGCCCTCCAGTTGCCGATCGGATCCTCCACATCGACCCGCGACGCGGCGAAGATGGCATCGGCGAGTTTCACGACCGCAACATCGTCGGCATCGCCGGGGAAGACCTGTTTGGCCCAGGCGAGGTCCGGATAGGCGACGATGTTCCAATTGATGTCGAAGCCGGTGATCTTTTCCAACGCCGGCTGATAAGCCATCGAATTGGCCTTGTTGGCGCGCGCCACTTTCGCCGGATCCTGTGCGGAGAGCAGCGACGGATCCTCGCCGCGCACCGCAAGCCTGGCCGCATTGTTGGAGAAGGCCTTCGCCATGCCTTCATAGAGCCAGCCGGCGGCGCGGTCGAAGCTCGCATCGGCGCCGAAGCGGTAGCGCGCCAGCGTCATCTCGTCATCGTTGAAGATCGGCGTCACCAGGCCGGCGCCGGCCTTGTAGGCATGCTCGACGATCCGCCTGGTTAGCGGCAGTGCCGCGATCGATGACGTCAGCACCAGATCCTGCCCTGGCTGCAATTGCAGCCCGACCTTGATGGCGACTTCCGCCAGCCTGTCGAGCTTCACCGGGTCGATTGATGCGGAAACGCCGCGCGAATGTGTGGTCATGATCCTGCCTGTCGTAGTTTGATGTCCGACCTACCATAGAGCGGCGG
>NZ_RZPL01000954.1:0-1746 GCF_004022805.1 Mesorhizobium sp. M7A.F.Ca.CA.002.04.1.1
GCGCAGTCGAACACCGAGATGAACTGATAAGGATTCCTGCCCGAACCGATCATCGGCACGGGAAGGTTCCAGTCGATCAGCTTGAACAGTTTTTCCAGAATGCCGAGCCGGCCGGGACCGATGATCAGGCGCGGGCGAAACAGCGAGATCGACATGCCGCGCTTGCGCCATTCGGCGGCGAGCTCCTCTGTCTTCTGCTTCGACCAGCCATATTCGCCCAGCGGCGCCACCGGGTGCTCCTCGGTCATCGGCTGCGTGACCGTGTGGCCGTAGATCATGTCGGTCGTGTAGTGGACGAGTTTTGACGCACCGGCTCCGTCCATGGCCTGCATGATGTGCTCGGTGCCATGGAAATTCACAGGGAAGAAGAAATCGTGCCGCTTGGCGCGCACCTGGATCGGCGATAGCATCTTGGCCGACAAATTGTAGACCATGTCGTCGGCCCTGAGCCCAACCGCGGTGACCGAGGTCGGGTCGGTGACGTCGCATTGGATAAAGCGGACGGTGCGGTAGTGCGGCAGGTCGCTCTTGACGATGTCGGCGACGACAACCTCTTCACCATCGGCCACAAGTTTCGGGGCAAGATGGCGGCCGACGAAACCGTCGCCGCCGAAAATCACATGTCTCATCGAACGATCTCGTTTGCTTGGATCTTGTCGGGCGTGATGGAAGCGGTCTGGTCCTCATGCCCTTGCTCACCCAAATCCCGCCCACTTTGCGCGATCAGCACCGTGCCGACGCAGATGAAGGCGATACCGGCGATCCGCCAGCCATTGAGGTCCTCGCGGAAGACGAAATAAGCGAAGATGGCGACGGCAACATAGGCGAGGCTGAGGAACGGGTAGGCGAAGGAGAGCTCGACCTTGGACAGCACATAGAGATGCGAGGCCATCGAGATGACGAAGGTACACAGGCCAAGGAACACCCAGGGGCTGAAGACGATCTGCAGCAGCTTGACGAGCGGATTGACGCCCTCGAACGAGATCGGTCCGAGCGACATCATGCCTTGCTTCAGCATCAGCTGCGCGGCGGCATTGGTCATGACGGTAAAGAGAATGAAGACGATGTATTTCATGTGTTCCAAGCCACCCCTTCGCGCTTCCTATTACAAACCCGCAAACATTTGGTGAAGTCCCAACAATATTTTGAGTAAATCTCGTTATTAATCATCAATTAACCAAGAATTATTCGAATTTTATCTATTCGGCTGCTTCGACCGCGCCTCGTCGCGCATCCAGTCTCTTCGCGGTGCGCGCCCAGGAATCAGACATGAAGGCGTGGTCGCGGAGCCCTTCCAGCCGCTGCCATTCGGGAAAGGACGAAGCGAAGATTTCGGCCCCCATGCGGGCGTCCTTGTACGGATTGACCGCGCCGCCGGCCTCGACCGTGATGCGGTCGAGTTCCCGCAGCAGTGTCAGCGTCGTGGCGCCCCTGTTGGGGAAATCCAGTGTCAGCGTGTAGCCGGGACGCGGAAACGACAGCAGCGCCGGCGAGCGGATGGAGCCGAAGCGTTTCAGCACCGTGAGGAACGAGCCCTGCCCGGCTTGCCTTGCAGCCGCCAGCAATGCCGGCACGGCCTCGCGCGCCGTCTCTTCCGGCACCACGCTCTGGTGCTGGAAGAGCCCTTTCGGCCCATAAAGCCGGTTCCAGTCGCGCACGCCGTCAAGTGGAAAGAAGAAGCCCTGATATCCGGCCTGGCGCGGCACCGTTGCTCGGCTCTTCCTCCACCTGTAGGCAGCGTTGAAG
>NZ_RZPL01000955.1:0-1740 GCF_004022805.1 Mesorhizobium sp. M7A.F.Ca.CA.002.04.1.1
TTCCTGGACGAAACGATAGATGCTGATCTTCTCGGAGGCGCCGGGTTCAGGCAACTGTCCGGCCAGCGTCAGCGTCACCGACGTTCCCGTCCTCTGTTCGTGTTCCTTGACGGCCAGCCGCAGAATGTCGGTTGCGGCAGCCGTCTCGATCTGCGGCAGGACAAGGCCGGTGCAGATGCCGCGTATTTCGCGCATCGCATCCTCCAGCGTCTTGCGAATCATCGTGACCTCGGTCGAGCGGCTTGCGCCCGAATGGCCATCGCTGGAAAATATCGGGCTGTCCATGCGCAGCGCCGCCAGGGCCACGAGTTGGGCCGGGCCGTCATGCAGGTCGGCGCCGATGCGGCGCAGATATCTTTCGTTGAGCGCGGTGGCGCGGCGCGAGGCCTGTTGCACGCGCAGTCGCAAGGCACTGTTTTGCGCCACCAGACCCTGCAGTTCCGACACCTGGCGGCGCAGCGCCCCACGCTGGTCGTCGATGGTGCGGCTGCCGCGCAGGACGATGCCCGACAGGAGCAGGAATGCCGCCAGGGTCGCGCCGGCCACGATCAGCCAGCTCGACCACAGAGCGGAAGCCAGGGTGGCCTGGAAATCGTCGGCGATCTCATAGAACTCGGTAACCGCCACCACCTCGCCCGACCAGGGCTCGCGCACGGGATTGTAGATCTCCAGCAATGGCAAGCCGGTCGCCTTCTCCTCGCTCTCATCCTCATCGAAAGTATTGAATTCAGCGACGACATTGCCTTGGAAAGCGGAACGCAGATTGTCGCTCGGAGCGAAGCGGCGGCCGATCAGGGCCGTCTCCTTGGCATAGAGGACCGTCCCGTCGCGGCGCCAGAGCATGAACGATTCGAGGCGCTTGCCGAGCGCGCCCTGGCCAAGCGTCTCGTCCAGCGCCTGCTTGACGGAATCGCTGAGCTCCTGCTCCTTGCGCAAGTCGGGAAGCAGCGGCGCAATCACGCTGTCGACATAGAGCGCCGTCGTGGCGGCCGAATTGCGGATGACGCCCTCTCTGATCTGCGCCGTCACCCAGGCGCCCACCACCAGCATGACGGCCAGCAGGCCAAAACCGCCGGCAACGACGAATTGCAAGGCAAGAGAGAGTTCGCTCCAGCGTCGCGTCAAGTTCTGCAGAATACGAATCATGAACCCCTGACCGCCCTTCAATCGAATGGCTGGACGATGTCGGTACATTGAGCCTCCGTCTTGCCATTGCCAAGAGCTTCGTTTGGTCGAGCGCTTGACGTCCCGGCGCGCTTCGGAAACAACGTCCGCGACACATGCGGCGGGAGCCGCTTCGAGAGGGGGGCGGAACGTTGAGTTTTTCGGGACTGCTGCAGCTCGGCTTTTCAACGGTCATTTTCCTGCTGGCGGCGACAGCCGCCAAGCAATGGGGCCTGGCGCCGAGCCTTGGCAAGATCGCGCTGACGCTGGCGCTCTATTCGCTGGGCAATCTGATCATGCTGCGGCTGATCCGCGAATTCGGCATGTCGGTGTCGTTCAGCCTGTCTGCCGTCATCCAGCTGGTCTCGGTGAACGTCGTGGCACTGGTCTTCTTCGGCGAGCGCGTCAACGCGCTGCAGGCGACCGGCATCATGCTGGCGATCGCCGCAGTGGCGCTGATCACGCTCGGACCCTATCTGCAAGGCCGGCTGTAACGGGCGGATTGCCGATGAAGAATGCCGCGAACGCTTTGCTCAACCGGGTCGAATTCCCGGTGCTGCTGGCCGGCCTGGTCAT
>NZ_RZPL01000956.1:0-1735 GCF_004022805.1 Mesorhizobium sp. M7A.F.Ca.CA.002.04.1.1
CGGCTCGGCCGACTGGATCGGCGCTATCGGTTCGATAGGCTCGATGATCTTGGCAGCCTGCTTCTTGGCCGGCTTGGCATCGGCCACCTCGGTTGCCGGCGCGCTCTTGCCCTTCTTGGCAAGGAACGCCTGCCGTTCCGCGTCGGCCTTGGCCTTTGCCGCCTCGCGCATTGCCAGCTTCCTGGCTTCGAGCGCCTTGGCTTTGGCGGCTTCCTTGTCGGCAACGATCTTGGCCTCGATCTTCTTGATCTGGGCGAGGTCGTCGGGCGTCGGGTTTTTCTTCTTCTTGAGAAGCTTCAATTGCGACGCATCACTCTTGACGGCGACGTTGATGGCAGAAGTTGTTTCAGCCGAAGGCTGTGCGGCCATATTGGCCGGAACGCCTGCGAAAGCGGGGGAACTCACGCCGAGTGCGGCGCAAAGTCCCAGGAAAATGAAGCTGCGAAGCTGCATGGCGAAGATCCGATCGTTCTATGCTTGTTGCCACGGCGTCGCCCAGCGCCCCCCAAGGGCGCCGGAAATGCCGCGTGCAATCTATAGTCGAATAAGCGCGGCCGCCTCAAGCGTGGGGCCATGCCTCACCCCGTCGAATCTTCGTGATCTCGCTGCATTTGCCGCGACTGTGTTCAAACGACCACAGATCGCGGTTCAGGCACCGAGGACTACTGGTTTGGAACCTGCGGGGTCGCCGGTGCGGCGGGAGCCGTGCCGTTGGTCGCCGGCGGCGTCGAGCCGGCGGCAGGCGCAGTGGCCGGGGCAGTCGCAGGAGCCGAAGCATCGTTGCCGGAAGGCGGCGTCGGCGTGGTGGTGCCCGCGGGCGCCGGAGTTGTGGTTCCAGGCAACTGGTTGAGCACGCCTTTGCCGGCGCCGTCCGAGGTCGCCGGCACGCGGTCCAGGATATCGATCGGCTTTTCGCCGTAGCGGGCGACGATCGACAGGGTCAAGGAGGTGGCGAAGAAGGCAGCCGCCAGGATCGCCGTCGCACGCGTCAGCGCATTGGCCGCACCACGCGCGGTCATGAAGCCGGACCCGCCACCGATGCCGAGGCCACCGCCTTCGGAACGCTGCAGCAGCACCACGCCGACAAGGGCGAGCACGACCATGAGATGGATGACGATCAGTACGGTTTCCATAGTTTATCCTGGCAAGGCCTTGCCCGGCCGCGGACACGACCGGTGAATTGGAGGCGGCTCAATACAATGCTTTGACGGCATTTCCAAGCCCGTGGCCGGAATATGGGAAGCAACCCGTCCTTTGCAACGATTTCGTGCACCGGAAGCCCTGTCCGGCAGGGAAAATGTCTTCAAGCAATATTGCGATAGGCCTCGGCGATGCCGAGAAAGTCCGCCGCTTTCAGGCTGGCGCCGCCAACCAGCGCGCCGTCGACATTCCTGACGCCGAGCAGTTCGACCGCGTTGGAGGGCTTGACCGAGCCGCCATAGAGAATGCGCACCTTCGCCGCGACGCCGCCGAGCTTTTCCGATAGCTTTTCGCGGATATGTGCGTGTGCCGCAGCGACGTCGGCCGCTGTCGGCGTCAGGCCGGTGCCGATCGCCCATACCGGCTCATAGGCAATGATGGTGTTGGACGGGGTGGCGCTTGGCGGGACTGAGCCCTCGACCTGCCGCGACAGCACGTCCAGCGTGGCGCCCGCTTCACGCTGCTCATGCGTTTCGCCGACGCAAATGATGGCAACAAGCCCGGCACGCCACGCGGCGGATGCCTTGGCCTGGAC